>PMMY01000245.1:5755-9590 GCA_003162655.1 Methanobacterium sp.
TAGGCCATTAAAAGTGCTGGCCAGAAGATGCTATGGTGGTAAATTATATCCTTACCAATAAAATGTATGGCTTTGTCATTCCAGTAATCTTCCCACGGTTTTCCTGTTTTTTCTGACCAGAGTGCTGCCGAGGATATGTATCCCAAGAATGCTTCTCCCCATACATAGATTATCTTACCCTTTGCATCTTCAAGTGGTACTGGTATTCCCCATTCCATATCCCTAGTGAGTATCCAGTCTTTTAAACCTTCTTTCAACCATTGTAGTGCATAGTTTTTAACATTTCGTGGGAGTTGGTTGTTTGATTCAATCCATTCTTTTAGTTCATCTTGGAAGTGGCTGAGTTTAAAGAAGTACTGTTTAGATTCTCTTATTTCTGGTGTTGCATTGCATATGAGACATGTTGGTTCGACTAGTTGAGTAGGTTCAAGATGTCTTCCACATGTTTCGCAGTGATCACCCCTTGCTCCTTCACCACTACAGTGGGGACATATGCCTTCAACATATCTGTCAGGTAAAAATCTGGCGCATTCCTTGCAGTAGGGCTGTTGTATAATTTTTTCATAAATAAAGCCCTTTTCGTAGAGTTTTAAAAAGAAGTTCTGGGATATTTCATAATGTTTTGGATTTGTTGTTCTTGAAAAGTTGTCAAAAGATATGCTGCAAGATTTAAGGTCACGTTTTATCATCTCATAGTACCTACCTGCTACTTCTTTAGCCGGCTTTCCTTCTTGCTCTGCCCTGACTGCAATGGGCGTTCCGTGTTCATCTGATGCACATACAAATAGGACTTCGTTTCCTTTCATTCGGTTGTACCTTGCATATATATCTGCAGGTATGTAAGTTGATCTCAAATGCCCTAGGTGACATGGACCATTAGCATATGGAAGTGCAGATGTGATAAATACCTTACTCAATCTTATTCCTCCTTAATATTAAAGACTTAAATTAATTTAAAAGATGGATATAGAATATTATCAACCTTTAAAGTTAAAATTTAAATAAGAATCATACTCTACGAATTATACCTTCTAACAGATGAGATATATTCATTGAATAGTTTATAATTTCCCTATATAAAATATGTTAAGATCGTCGATCACTGTATACTAACATCGAATATAAAAGTTATAACCTTTAGGTCATAGACAGTTAACAGTACAGAATAAATTTAAGGATATAAATACGGAATATAACAACTTTAAGTATAATATGAATTTATAATAAAAAAGGTTCGATTATGAATGTAGGAAAAATAGTAAAAAATGCGTTGAGATACCCATTTAAAGATTGGAAGAAGATATTCTTATTGGGCATAATATTTCTTATTAGCAGTACACTCGTTGATATAGCCGTATTTACTCAAAACAATGCTGAAATTGGACTTTTGATCATTATTGGATTTTTACTTGTTTTATTAGTATATGGATATTCATTAAAAATGATAAAATCATCGCTGACGGGAGGGATGAATCTTCCGGCCTTTAACAATTGGATTGGCATGTTAGCTTCGGGAATTAAAGTAATGATAGTTGGAATTGTATTTTTTATCNNCTGCAATATTATATCCATCAAACATAACTACTATCTTTGCAGGGATTGGATTAAATCCATTAGCAGTCGCTGGTTCATTATTAGAGGCTATACTTATACAAGGAATCGGAAATCTTGTTCCAATATTATTTAATGTAACAGATACTGCAATCGTAGGTTCAATTGCACTTTTATATATTATCATAATTACTCCTGTACTTTTAATGGCAATAGCAAGAATGGCAGATGAGAATAAACTTAGAGAAGCCTTTAAATTACGTAAAATATTCGATAAAATCTNNTGCTATGGTTAATATTTTCTATTTTTATGTAGGGCCATTGATGATTCTAATCTTAATTCCCTATTATTACATATATCAAACAAGATCTATAGCATTGCTTTATATGACCGATAAAGAATTTGAAGCCTTTATTGTCAATAAAAAAATAGTTAAAGATAATAATGAAACTGAAGAAAATCTGAGAAAGTAGAAAATTAAATTTCTTAAAAAAATCAATGCAAATTTAAAGCTACGATGGACTTAAACATTCTTAAGTGTTTTATTCTATTTTTAATATTCAATAATATCTCAATATTTTGTTGTTTATGTGAAATTGTTTTGTAAACGTCATATATTTTAATTTTTAATTAGAATTAAAATAAGATCATAAACTTCAAACTCTTTGAATATAAATAATAATCAAAAATTATGGAGGTTTATAATGAAATCGAATAAACATGTTAAACACCCTTATTCAATATTAAAAAAGTGCAGGGATGAACGTTCCAGCCTTGTACGTTGGAATGATGCAGTTCTTGAATGGATTGCAAATCATATTTTAGGTTCAATAGTATTCTTCGATATGGCCATAATCATTCCATTATTAGCGATCCCAGCTCCAGATTATATTAAAGCTATTGTAATAATATTATCCAGTAATTGGATACAATTATGGGCTTTATTTGCATTACAACACACACAAAAGAAGGCCGACGAAGCACGTGAAGTTAAGGCAGATGCTGATCATGAAGCATTAACCCACATTGCAAATCAATTAGATAAATTACTTGAAGCTGAATAAGAAATGAATAAGAATAAAACATAAGAAAGATTACTTTTAAATATAGAAAAATTAATTTCAAGAATGAAAATATATGAGATGATAAAATCTCAACAGTCTACAATCCAAATAAAACACACTACTGGTATTACGATGGACCAAGTCCAACATCAGAAGAGTATAAAATAATGAAAAAATACCTGCAAGAACGTTTAAAGAAAGATATGAGGTCGAAGATCAAAAGAATTTATTGACATGATGATTTTGATAGGGCAGATTATGCTATTTTTATAATATTTTATTTCTTATTTTATTACAGCTTAAACAATTTCTAAACAGAAATGGGTAATAATTTTTTCTTTATTTCTAGATCTAAACACTTTTGATGTGATAGGAACATTTTACTAGATGATATCTGGATTTCTTGTAATAGTTTACATCATCATGGATTTTGTCTAAGAATGAAATAGAAGAAATATATTATCATTAATAAATTAAACAATTATCATTATGGAAATTTTATTAATAGTAATAGTGGCAGTTACTGCATTTATTGCAACCAATTTGGACGATATATTCGTTTTAATAGCCTATTTTGTCCATAGAGATTTTAACAAAGTTTCAGTAGTTTTAGGCCAGTATATTGGTGTTTCTTTACTTATATTTATCAGTAGCTTTGCATATTTTTTCAAATTCATAATTCCTCCTTCATATATGGGGTTATTTGGGATTTTGCCCATTATTATTGGATTGAAAAGTCTATGGAGTTTGAGAAAGGATGGTTCAAAAGATCTTTCAAAAGAATCCTATACTCCAAATTACCATGATAAGAATAAGAATTCCAATTCAGAAGTTTCAATTAATAAAACATTCAAAGTTGCATCAGTCACTTTTTCTAACGGAGGTGATAATATTGGAGTTTATGCGCCTCTTTTTGCCGGTATGAGCATTTTTCCTCTGGTTTTTACCATTGTAATTTTCATGTTTATGATAGGGTTATGGTGTTTTATAGGCTATTTTATGGTTAGTAACAGAATTGTTGGAAATAAACTAAAAAGATACGGCCACATTATACTACCATTTATTCTCATATTAATTGGATTAGGAGTTTTATTAGGAGGAGGTTCCATTTTTTCTTCAAAACTGTGAAGCATGAAAAATTCTTACAATTGATTTTGAGTTGTTTTTGTATGAATTCATTATGAATAATAGGAATTTATTTTAATAAATAGATCTATAA
>PMMY01000001.1 GCA_003162655.1 Methanobacterium sp.
GAATATCAATTCTGATGTAACTCCTTCGATAGGTTTTTCGCGTGCTGGATAAATTGGTAACAGAATTACTTCATCCAGTTCATCAAGAATTTTTGCAAAACCATCGGCATGATCAAGTGTCCGGGAAAAAAGATGAGGTTGAAAGATCCCTGTAATTTTTCGCCCTGAAAAATATTCCTTCACGCATGTTATGCATGCCCTGATCTCNNCGTCTTACTCCCTGAAAGAGAAGAACAGCTTTTCTGATTTCCTGTTCCGTTATACCACACATCAGCGCGACAGCAATTGCTGCAGTGAAGTTTTCAATATTAATAATTCCGGGGAACGCAAAGTGAAGATCCTCAATGGTTGTTGAAGGTGTATTAATATTGAAACTATAATAATCTTTAGATCTCTTTATATCTGTTGCACCGAAATCAGCGACTTTATCTAGTCCGTATGTATAACACTCTACCCCTTCAGGAACAACAATTTCCTTGCGTATTTTGATATTTACTATAAGGTTGCCACCTTTTCTGATTTTTCCGCAAAACTCATTATATGCCTTAATCATTGTAGCCTGATCTCCATAGATATCCAGGTGGTCTGCATCGAGTGAAGTCACAACTGCCATCAAAGGATTGAGCCGGTGAAAGGAACGATCGAACTCATCAGCTTCCATGACCGTATACCTGCTGTTGCCCAGCAGAAGATTTGAATCATAGTTCTTTGATATCCCGCCAAGAAATGCGGAACAATCAATATGTGACTGCTTCAACAAATGAGCTATCATCGTCGACACTGTTGTCTTTCCATGAGTTCCAGCCACTGCAAGAGTATCGGTGTTTTTTGATATTTCACCAAGAATCTCTGATCTTTTATAAATCAGATATCCATTACTCCTGAAATATGAAAGAATTTTGTTTTCAGCAGGTATAGCCGGAGTGTAAACTATTATTACCCTGCTTTTATCTGAACTGTTTCTGAAAAGATTGGGAAGAACATTAAGATCATCCCTATAAGAAATATCACAACCATTTTCTATTAACGAAAGGGTTATTCTGCTTTCCGATCTGTCGTATCCTGCAATACTATAGCCACCTTTCGCAAAATAAAGAGCTAGAGCACTCATGCCGATACCACCGATCCCGACAAAATACATACCCTCTATGTTTTTGAACTCAATCATTTTCCTGTAAGCTTAATTCCTTCCTCAGCAATCCTTATATCAGCATCCCTGTCGGCCATTTTCAGAATATTCTCAGAAAACATGTCTCTCCTTGATTGATCTGAAATCAGTTTGATTGCTTCATCCACCAGTATTTTACCTGCCAGATTATCTGCAATCAGCATGGCAGCATCGCGGCCTGATAAAGCCTCGGCATTTCGTGTCTGGTGATCTTCCGCAACATTCGGAGAAGGAATCAGAATAACGGGTTTGCCAACCTGGCATAATTCTGATATTGTTCCCGCCCCGGCTCTTGATACAATTATATCAGCGGCAGCATATGCATATTCCATCCGGTTAATGAACCCATGAACTGAAATATTTTCGCTGAATGAAAGCGAAACCAGTGCTTTCACATTTTCAAAGTAATATTTTCCAGTCTGCCACAGCCATTGACAATCTGAAACCTTAAGTTTATTTATGTTCTCGGAAAGAGTGTTATTTATGGTCCCTGCCCCCAGGGATCCTCCCAGAACAAGGATCACAGGAAACTCCTTTTTAAGATTGAAGATTAAGAGCGCCTCCTCCTTCAAACTATCAAGATCATCGAAGTTCTGTCGCACAGGGTTCCCTGTTTTGATAATTTTCTCTTTTGGAAAATATTTTTCCATTCCATCGTAAGCAACGCAAATTGCTGATGCCCGCTTTGAAAGAAGTTTATTGGTCACTCCTGCATAGCTGTTCTGTTCCTGGATAAGTGTAGGAATTCCCATTCTTCCTGCCTGTCGGAGAGCCGGGCCGCTTGCATAACCTCCGACGCCAACAACCACATCGGGTCCGAATTCCTTAATGACTTTTTTTGCCTTCTTAAGGCTTTTAAGAAGTTTTAGAAGCACTGAAAAATTTTTCAGTGTCAGGCTTCTGTACAAACCGGCAACCGGCAATCCGACTATTTTATAGCCGGCAGCCGGGATTTTTTCCATTTCCATTCTCCCTTCTGCACCAACAAAAAGGATCTCAGTCTCAGGATCAATTTTCCTGAGAGCATTGGCAATAGATATAGCGGGAAAGATATGTCCGCCCGTACCACCGCCACTGATTATAATCCTTTTATGTTTTTGCAGATTCATAAATTTTTTCTCCTTCATCAAAAATTTCTTCTTCAGGCAGTACTTCTTTTTTTATCCTTGCGTTTACTACCCTGCTGACGCTCAGTATTGCCCCTATTGAAAAACTCATCACCAGAACGGAAGTTCTTCCCCAACTGACCATGGGAAGTGTCTGCCCTGTAACCGGGAAAAGTCCTACAGCGACCATCATATTCAGCATTGCCTGAATTACGATCATTACAATCAGTCCAAGCACCAGAAAGGCCGGGAACGCAGTTTCACATTTTTTTGCTATCGTTATCCCTCTGAACAGCAGAATCAAATATGCCAGAATGAGTGGAATTGCGCCGAATAATAGTCCATATTCTTCTATTATAATTGCAAAAATGAAGTCAGAGTTAGATTGCGGAAGTATGTTTCTCTGGGTACTTTTTCCTGGTGCTTTTCCAAATAACCCGCCTGTAGAGATTGCTATCTTTGCCTGATTTGACTGATAGTCTTTGTCTTC
>PMMY01000120.1 GCA_003162655.1 Methanobacterium sp.
CAACACAATAGCCCAAATCATGTAAGGATTTAAGCTGAGGGAGGCGGCACTTGAACTTCCTAATAATGCTCCAATTATTGCACTTATTATCACAACAGGAATAGAATAAATAATTAAAACAACAAAAACCTTAAGACCATCAACAAACATCTCCCCAATTTCATCAAATTCGGGTAGTTCGTCAATTCCAGCTATTGTGGCTTTTATTATTCTAAATATATACCCATATGCTAAGAAAATTGGGAGAATCAGGACAGATATTAAAAATATAACTCCCAAAATAAGTACCTTTGTCCAGTCAGATGTCGGATACTTAATTGAGTCAGATATTATTTCTCCTATTTCCATTTTTTTTACCTCCATTAATTTGGCAAAAGCCACTATTAAATATGAAAATGATTCCATATAAAACCTTATTGTTAAAAAATAACCAAAATTAATAGGTGATACCTAACTTATAATGGACTTCTATTTCATAGGATTATATGGAAAAAAATAAACTAATATAAAGATAATTAGCCAAATTTTAATTAATTATCAAAATAATGCAAATTCCAATTGGGATTAAAC
Source organism: Methanobacterium sp. (assembly GCA_003162655.1). GTDB lineage: Archaea > Methanobacteriota > Methanobacteria > Methanobacteriales > Methanobacteriaceae > Methanobacterium_B. The sequence goes on from PMMY01000120.1 coordinate 571, forward strand.
AAGATTAAACAGTTTAAATTAGATTATAGGGAATAATTTGTCGAATTAGTCTTTTAAATGTAAAATTATCTTTTTCAGTTCAACAATATTTGCGTCTGTCTTTATTGATGTGGGACTGAAATGAGTTCTTGAAACAAAGAATCCCCCATCTTTAAGAAGATTCATCACATCAACAATAGGTGGTGCACTAGTTTTGAGATTTTTACAAACCTTGTGAATCTCATAATATGTTTCTGGAGCACTAGCCTCATCTAAACATGTATTTAATAGTTTTAGAACATTTTCTTTAGTATTTAATGATAACTGATTAACAGTGAGAATCATCAATGACACAAAATCGGTGCTGTACATTTCTCCACACCATAAAGGACCTCCAACATCCATATTCCCTCCACATATGGGACAGTTTTCAGGAATTATTGGAGCCAAACCTTTGATCACCAATCTGTTCAGACAGTTTTTACAGTGTGCTATATAACCCAAAGATTTCAATGATTCGTCTGTATTTGCAGCGCCTTTTCCAATGGTTGCGTATATCCTCATGTAGTGTTCTGTGCTGTGTGAGAATTTAACTTCAATGAATTTTTTGTACTTTGAGAATGTTCTAGCAACAAAACCAGCAAGTATCCTCAAACCATTCTCATGACAGTATTCTGTTTTAAGCGGTACTGCACCATATTTACGGATGCATGGTTCGATATAAGTCCCACAAAGGGCTGATGTATCAGTTGCAGTAATGCATATCATACCGCCGGCTCTGAGACTCGCAGCTGCCGATTCAAGATAGGGTGAAGGTGTTCCGAATGGATCGATATCAATAACATCAAATTTACCTTTACGTTTCCTCAGGATCAAATTGGCATCCTCTTCACATACCACAACATTTTCTAACTGGTTTAGTTTGATATTTGCTTTTGCAAATTCTACTGCAAGGGGGTTTAAATCATTTACAACAGCTTGTTCAATTCCTCTTATCTCTTTAGCATACCGAATGCCCCTTATACCAGTTCCTCCGAAAGCATCGCACACGTATATATCATGATTCAATCCATTTCTAAAGACAGTCAGTGCTGCTACCGAAAGATCCCTGTTTAATTCCATAACAGGATTATAAAAAACAGGTGCCTTTGCTGATACTTTATCAAATTTTGGAACCATTAAAGTAACATTTCCTTCATGAATTATTTTATTGTCCATTTTTCAGACCTTAAATATTAAAGAATTGTTTAATCATATTGAATTGATTATGATTTCATTCCATAAATTATAAAGAGATGTATAAAATTAGGTTTATAAAAAAATTTATTAAATCTATATTAGATAATTATTACTGATGATCTAAAGTAAATTATTTAATTCAGATAATTTGGAGATATTAAATGTCCAATATACGGTTTTTGGATAATGCAGCTCAAGGAAAAAATAATATTGTTAGTTATATTCTAACCATTGGCATTACTGTTATTGGGGGAATATTAGCATCTATTCTTTTAGTTGTTTTCCTAATGATAGTCTATTTTTTAAGTTTGAGAACCACTTTATTGAGCACTCAGTTTGATATTTTAAATAATCCAATGATAATTCTTATTATTGTTGGTATAATTTATGGAATCTTCATGTTACTTTTCTACTTATGTATACGTTTTATTCATAAAAAGCAGTTTATTTCCCTTATCAATATTGGAAAAAATATAAAATGGACACGAATATTTAAGGGTGCAGGATTATGGGCAGGCATAATGACCGTGTTTACCCTAATATCTATAATCTTTAATAAGGGCAGTTTATCATTTAACTTTAATCCAGTACCTTTTATATACCTTTTAATTATAAGCCTGCTGGTATTTCCAATTCAAGCGTCTTTTGAGGAAATATTCTTTAGAGGATACTTAATGCAGGGATTTGGATTACTTTCAAAGAANNAATCTTATAATGAGCATCAAAATAGTTTTATCTGCTTTGATTTTGGGTTTGATGCTTGGAATAATTGTGCTAGGTGAAAACGGTCTAGAAACAGCTATGGGTGCTCATATTGCAAATAACATGTTCGTTGCACTTTTTTTAAACTCTTCAGATTCTGGGCTTGGAAATTTGCCTTCTCTGATCACGTCATACTCATCTAATCCTTTCTCAGAGATATTATTTTTGATTATTATGGCTGCATTGATGATTATTATACTTTTTTGGAATAAAAAGGAGGATTTATACAGGATATTCCAGTAGAAGTTCAAAAATTTTGACAATCAATAATTTATCAAATTAATCCATCTGAGGAACATATTATATATGAAATTGAATATTATAATTCNNAGGTGATAAAAGAATGATACCAATTGCTAAACCAATTATATCTGATGAAGAAGTTGAAGAAGTAGTAAAAGTTTTAAGGTCGGGATTCATTGCACAGGGACCTAAAGTAGCCGAATTCGAAAAAAAATTCGCAGAATATATAGGAGTAAAACATGCAGTTGCTTCAAGCTCAGGAACTACAGCTCTTCATCTAGCACTTTTGTCTGCAGGTATTGGTCCTGGAGATGAAGTTATAACAACACCATTCACCTTCGCTGCAACTGGGAACTCTATACTTTATGTAGGGGCAAAACCAGTTTTTGTAGATATAGACTATGAAACTTACAACATAGACCCGGCTAATATAGAAAAAGCAGTCACTGATAAAACCAAAGCTATAATGCCGGTTCATCTTTATGGACAACCAGCTGACATGGATCCAATTAACCAAACTGCTCATGATCATGGACTTAATGTTATTGAGGACGCAGCACAAGC
>PMMY01000148.1 GCA_003162655.1 Methanobacterium sp.
CTTTTAAAACAACTGCAGATACTTATCAACTGATTTAAATATTTTATGACCTATGACCCGTATATTTGGTGAAGTTCTGTTATCATCCATTCGGGTGCCCTTTGAGTAGGTACAGTTAGAACCACACTGTTTGAGTTCTGTATTAACCACAATGCATTTTCCCTTGGAACTTCTAGTAGTATCAAGTACTGTGCATCGAGTTCTCCAAGATTTGAAACCCTTTCAAAGTCCGATAGTCTCCATCCGTAAGCATTTAGAAGAGTGGTTAACTGTGCGTCGTTCCAGTTCCTTGATGCTCCTGCTCTTAGAAGTTGTTCAACATCTCCTTGAGCTGATTGGCTTGTCTGAGTACTCAGACCTCCTGAATTTATTGAGAATGATTGACTATGTGTCAAATTCGCTGATGATGAACCATATATTCCACTGGTACTGTTCCTTAAAATCGCAAGTACGGTAGCTCCACTGATTATAGGAGAAGTATTAGTAGCAGTAGTGACAGTTGTGGTATTGTTTCCAGTTGGTGCTACAGGGGCTACATTTTGGTACACATCAACTGAATCACCAACATTTATTAACCCTCCTGCTGCCTGTGTTCTAAGTATCACTATTGGTACTGCTACAGTGTCTGGTGTTGTAATTTCCATATTGGAAAGTACAGTTGCATCCGCCTCATTTACTATTTTCTGTGCATCAGCTAACTTCACTATTAAATTTGTGACATCACTAGAACTTGAAATAGGGCTAGCAGAAGAATTTGTATCGTTACCAGTACCAGTTGGTTGATTAGAATAACTTATCTGTACCCTTCCATAGGGATCTTTTTTCAGATTGATCTGTTGATTTTGATAATCCCTCCAAGCAGTGGTTGCTGGACCAATTACATCAACAGCAAGAACTTGATCTGGTGTTACGCCCGAATCAATATCTGCCAAAATCATGTTCTTTCTTGGGTCTGCTGCTAGAGCTCCTTTAAAATAGGAGTTAACTTCGTTAATCTTGGACATTTTGGCACTATTCAAGGTGTCTTGATATGGTGCATATACAAGGAAATAATATCCTGCTCCAACGAGTATAATCAATATGATACCAAAAACAGCTGCACCAACAAGTGTTCGCTGATCATCTTCAGGAAGTTGCTTGCCTAATCCTCCACCCAAGCCCGCGAATCCTCCTGGTTTCTTCTTCTCGGGAGGTCTTAATCTTGGTTTATCCATCGTTTGTTTTGGTTTGGGTTTGGGCATTGGCTTTGGCATTTTTTTATCTGGAGCGACTTTTTTATCTCCATCATCTAGTTTAGCCTTATCATCATCCTTTGGTTTGCCCGAAACTTTCCCTACCATATCCTTAAGGCGCCCGCCAATATCAGAATTATCGGAATCAGATTTTTTTCCGTTTTTCCTGAGATCGGGGGTATCGTTTTTATCTTTATCTTTTTTTCCTAGTATTTTATCTAACATTTGGACCACTTCTGCGAAGCTTGGCGTATAAATTCATAAACGGCACTGTTAATAAATATATTAATGAGCTAATGAATAAAAGCTTTGCGGGAAGATTTGCCATTGCTGACAAAATGTGTTGTGGCAAAAGTGTTGAAATTATCAATACACTACCTGCCAGAACAATCTTAGTTCCCCTAAATTTTGGATATGAAATTGTACTTACCATTAACACAGATACCACAACCATTATGACAAGTGCCAAGTCTGCTCTGAAAATACCTGAAAGGTAAAATGATCCTAGGATCAGGGCTGTAGATGGTATGGGTAAGCCCACAAATTTTTCATCTGAACCTTCACCCGAATCTGTAATTACATTAAACCTTGCGAGTCGTAAAATCCCACATAATAGTACTAGGAGTGCTACTACTATATTAATGTATGGTATGCTAAACGATGCGCATGCTGAATACAAAAGCATTCCCGGTGCAACACCAAAAGAAATTACATCAGATAAAGAGTCAATATTTTCACCAAATCCAAACTCATCAACTCTTTTGGTCCGGCGTGCAACCCAACCATCTAGTGAATCAAAGATCACTGCAATAAGCATAAACTGTGCAGCAAGAGCCAAATAACCATTTAAANNTGCTTTATTTTCATTTTAAAAAACCTCTTCCAGATCCAATTTAGGCGACATTCGATTCTTCAACTAATTCAGCCATTATGGTTTCTCCAGCTGTGGATTTCTCTCCCTCAAAAACCATTACTTTGAATTTATCATACGGGATTATTAAATTAACCCTAGATCCAAATCTTATCATTCCCAGCCTATCGCCAATCTTAACGCTGTCACCCACATTAACATATTGAACTATCCTTCTTGCAACAAAGCCGGCTATCTGAATAACTCCTATTTTTCCATACTCTGAATCTATGACTATTAAATTTTTTTCGTTTTCTGTGTGAACATCACCGAAGGCAATTTTGAATTTGCCCACATAATATTTGGTCTTCAATATCTTTCCTGAAACAGGAGCCCTCTGTACATGGACATCAAATGGTGACATAAAAGTGCTTATGAG
>PMMY01000190.1:0-705 GCA_003162655.1 Methanobacterium sp.
TTTTATGATAAAATAAAAAGCAAATTAAGATTCCGGAAAACCAGAACCGGAAATCCTGATCAAAAATAGGCGTCCGATCTCCGAACCTCCTGACAACATAAGATGGCATTCAATCTCACACTACTCCGAGCCGCTTGCTGCATTCATATCCTCAGACTTCGACATTGACTTTTTACTTTACGGTTAGACCAGCAAGTGTGAGAACTTTCTGTAAGTTCTCAGAATGCCATCTTTCTTTATCTTCAATTCTCCCCTTCTCATCTTCCTAATTTTCAATTCTTTCCCGGGCTTTTCAGCTGGAATCTTTTCTCCTGAGTCCAAGGATATTAAGTTTCAGGAGGCTTCTGGTTCCAACCTTTGTATATCTTTGTCAAGAGAACTGATCTTTCGNNGAAATCATCAACGATCCCGAAAAACTTGAAAAGTTTTATCGTGAGGACAGAAGATCATTTGAATCGGACTTTGAAAAAATCTACCCTGAGATTCAGAATAGTGAGACAGCAAAATTCTGGAAGACCCGGCTGGAATATGATAACGCCGCGAATCAGCTAAAGAAGATTTTCGGTCCGGATTTATTTATTATGGCTGTCGTTTGCCTTTTTGCAGGTTTCCTCATAAAAATTCCCGAAGCATTTAATTTCGATGGGATGCGGTTTCATTTTATCGAGAAGGAAACAGGACTGATAATATTTCTGGCACTCTCAT
>PMMY01000190.1:765-2845 GCA_003162655.1 Methanobacterium sp.
AAGCGGGTCTGATCATTATAGCAGGCGGAATACTAATGGCAGTTTCAGTGGCGTTATTCGATGCAATTGGTATTCCAATAGGAAAATTTTATACCACTTATATTGTACAGATAGGTTTTGTATCTGCGCCCGTGGTTTCAACCTTCATCCTTAAATATTATCCCGCGCTTACGAATAGGATTGCTTCGATTATTGCAAATCTTTTCAGTCCACTGGTGACAGTTACCCTTATAATATTTCTGATTACGATGACTGTCACAGGAAAGGATCCTTACAATGACAGGGATTTTCTTCTGATCTTCAATATTATGCTTATTGGTGTTATGGCTATTATAGTCTTTTCTGTCTCTGAAACTTCATTGATAAGGAGGCAGAAATTCAATGAACTGGTATTATTTATTCTCTCTATTGTGACTATTATCATAAACCTTGTTGCACTCTCAGCTATTTTTTACCGTTTGGGTGAGTTTGGATTTACGCCCAACAGGATGGCTGTTCTGGGTTCAAACATTCTGATTTTTATTAATCTGATCCTTATCACAATTGACCTGTTCAAAATTAATTTCAAACAATCGGAACTCGAAAGTGTTGAGCTGACGATCTCCAAATACCTGCCGGTGNNATCATTTGTTGTATTTATATTACCTTTTATTTTCGGTATGAAATAGGAAACTGTGTGTAATATTAAGTGCCCATGAGTTGAACAAAAGAATAAAATGACGGTTATTATGGCATGATCAGATAGATGCTAACGAAAATGTTAACGCTATTGGTTTTAGTAGTATAGTTGATTTATTATATTTCACAAATCAAAAAAAATCAAGTATGTCATCAGGAATGGAAAATTATATTGCCAGAACAGCAGCAATGGAATGGAAACCCTTAACAGAAAAAGGCGTGGACACTTCGGGTTTATTTGTAAAATCTTTAAGGTTTGATGAGCAAAAGCAGCGTTCNNAATGAATCTCTTCTCTCAGAAGGCGATTATTTATATACTCCACCCGGATTTAAGCATGATGTCAAATCTGAATCGGGTTGTGAAATGTTACTTATTATTCCGGCTGAAGTGGAGGTTTTGGTAAAATGAGGCTGCATATTCTGAGCTTTTTAAAAACTCCTATATGACAAGAAGCTTAAAGTACTTAATCTTAAGCCTTTGCCTGGCATTATCATTCTTCAATATTGTATCGGGACAAACCACAAATAAATTTGAGTTTGAGCGCATTGAAGACAATTCTTTTTTAATTGAGGAAGCTTACAACCAGGATCCCGGAATTATTCAGCATATTTCATCATTTCAGTATATGAATAATCATACCTGGTTCTATACTTTTACTGATGAATGGCCTGTTCCCCGAAAGAAACATCAGTTATCTGCAACAATTCCTGTACTTGGTCCCGGCGCAGTGGGTTTTGGTGATGTGTTATTAAATTATCGTTATCAGGCTATCTTAATGAACAGGTTTGCTTTTTCTCCCAGGTTTTCACTTATCTTTCCTACTGGTAATTACAGAAAAGGACTTGGGTCAGGAACAATAGGTTATCAGCTCAGCTTTCCATTTAGTTTTCTTCTCTCAACAAAGATTGTTACNNTACCAGGACTAATATAAAAGGAAGCAATCTAGGAAGCAGTAATTCCGCTACATTTTTGTTAAATCCGGGATTCAGATATGCTATAAACTTCAAATCGGGCCTGCAAATTGTACCGGGATTAGCTGTGCCTGTGGGTCTTGGCGCATCAAAAGGAACATCAGGACTGTTTGTATATCTTTCCTTTGAACATCCGTTGTGGAAACCTAAATAAATCAGCTATATTATTATTTTATCACACTCTTCAGTCTTGTGCTGTGACACTGACTGAAGATTTATCTCCTTTTATCGGCAGAATTCCGGAATTTGCCGAATATTGAAAAGAAATTACCTGATAGTAAGCTACTTTTGATTAATGCTAATTCAGCTGTTAAAGGTAATTACAATGTACACAAACTGGCTAAGCGACATACTAAGATGTCCGGAAACACTTAAACCACTGAAGATCAAAGGAGTAACTTATGAATCAGAAGTGAAAGTGTATCATAAA
>PMMY01000033.1 GCA_003162655.1 Methanobacterium sp.
AACATGGATTGTCATACTAAAAAAAGATAAACCCTTTCTTTTTTTTAATTTTTTAACAATTTAGGGTGGAATTTTGAAGCGAATAAATCAAATATTAATTTTTGATTTCAATACCATGTATAATAGGAATAGCAGGATGTATAAGTCAAAATAATATTTCTTATAATAATTCTTCTGGTACAAATCCGATTTCAAATTACAATCCATCCAGTAATTCTCAAACAATTGGAAATACTACTGCCAACATTATGAAGCTAGCGGATATTGCCCATATATTGTGAATTGAGACACCATTGACGTCGATGGTGTAGGTAGAATCCGATTTGTAGGTGTAAATACTCCTGAGANNCTTGGAAAAACTGTAGGTTTAGATATTGATAATGAAAAACACTACGATAAATATGGGATGGTTTTTGCCGTAGTTTATGCTGGAGATACTAATGTAAATGCCGAATTACTGAAAAGAGGATATGCAGAAGTCATGTATCAGAATTTTGTAAAAAAGTTCATAAAATCCCCATTTTACTTAAAACATTTCTATTTGATTGAAATAGATATAAATAAATTAGAGCATCTTAAAAAAAAATATGATAATAACGATGGGGGGATATTTTTGATGAAGAAGAAATTAATTTTATTTGCCATTTTCATGCTGGGAGCTTTTATATGTATCAATGCTGTTTCAGCAGCCGCTACCACCTCAGATGTGTCAAAAATAAAATTATCAAGTACAGCTAAACCCGTATTGGTTCATGAAGTATATTTAACTAGTAAAGGCAAAGCCATTAAAAAGGCCAAAGTTGGGGATACTGTCACATGTGCAATTTATGTTACCAACACAGGCAAAACAGCTTATAAAGTTAAGGTTAAGAACATTCCTTCTCGATCTGTAAAAGTCAAACTTTTATATGCAAAAGTTTCTCAAGGTAGTTTTAAAAAAGGAGTTTGGAATGTTGGTACTGTGAAATACCATGGTCTANNATTCCTGATGAGAGGATTGCCTTTCTATAAGAGTGTCATTGTTATTTCCTCAAATTCATCCCACAATCCCTGTGCTTCCTCTTTAAAACGATGGGAACTTGGTAATGAAGATAGTTTGCTCCACTTGAAGCGTATGTGCTGTTAAATTCTCTGTCTTTGTATCCAGATCTATTAATTTAGAATAGATCGATTTAAGAATTTCTAAACAGTTATTAAAAGACGGTACTGAGATTATTTCTTTTCATTAAATGTTATTGCCAGTAATGATGCCTGGTTTCTCCACATCACTTCATTCCATGAGGGTATTGGCATTTTAATCAACCGATGGGCAAGAAATATCTTTAAGTCATCCTCGATGGCTTCACATTCTTCATCTTTATTTATTTTAAACCAGAAATCCTTTAGAAGTTCAAGATTTCTCCATTTTCTAGGGAAACTAATGTTCGTGTAGAGTTTATTTTTCTTCTCTTTTTCCTTTTATACCTGCGCAAGTTACTTACCTCACTTGACGCCAATCCCATAACCACCCCTAAAATGGTTNNAGACTATAGGAATATATCCTGTAATATTTAATGTAAAAATCAGCTCCGTAAATAATTATATAAATAATACAAAAAAAGCGAGTAAATTCAGTGTAATTAAGTACATAACTTTATTGATTTCTGATACTTTTAAATGTGATTTCCCTATCAAAAAAAGTTTAAAAGAAAATAATAAATTAAATTCAACAATTTTCATTCATGATTCCCTTGGATCTCTTTCAAAAGTTCATCAAGGCGTTCATACGAGTCATTGACCCCTTCTTCCATTCCTGACTCAATCATACCATCACGATCCTGTACCGACAAGAAAACAGATNNGTTTTAACACCTGGTAATTCTTTAAAGGTTACCTTTTGAAGTATAACGTGACCAGTTTCGGGGAGACCATCAAACTCAAATGTATCTATAATTCTCTCAGGAGCTTTCACCTCATGATTTACTCCATGAAATGTGAACTCATTGCCTTCATCGTCCGTTTGCGTATATCTCCAAGATCCACCGTTTCTTGGTTCAAATGTTTCAATGTTCATTTTTAGATTCCGCGGACCAAGCCATTGCGAATAAAGTTCCGGATTAGTGAATGCTTTAAAAACAAGCTCTTTTGGGGCATTAAACATACGAGTAATTACGAATTCCTGTTTTCCAGGTTCTGCAATAATGTTAACTTTTGCCATTTTTAAAACTCCCAATTTTTTAAATAAATTTATTTTCCTCTAATCCTGGTTAATCGCCAAAATATACCCGATCCAGAGAAATTTTCTATTCATGCCAAATCTTTCCCAGATCAAAAATATCAACCTATTAATTCATATATTATCTTATTACACCTTAATAAATTTATTTTCATAATAATAAGATAATTTATTAATTCAAATAGAATAAAGTAGTTAATTTTATATAATCGGAGTTCTTCAATATTTATGATTCATTTCTTTACCACAATCATAACAATAACCTTTATGAACACAAATCGTACCTCCACATTCAGAACAAGTCCATCTAACTTTTTCATCCTCTAAGAATTTTTTTAATCCGAAATTCTTGATATTTACCAGATTTTCTACCATGCTCATATGGTATTTGATCCTGTATCTTTTGTCTAAATGTTCCAAATTATCACAGGGGAAATCTCCACATTCA
>PMMY01000195.1 GCA_003162655.1 Methanobacterium sp.
AAGTTAACCAGGATGGGTACATTGTACCTGGACTTGGTGATGCTGGAGATATATGCTTTGGTAAGCCCTCCAAAAAATAAACTATAAATTAATGCTGTTAAAATCAGTATATTGTTTCACCATGGGCTGCTGCTATAATACAAGGCAACCCTTGAACTTCTAATGAATGAATAGCTTCCATTCCTTCTTCTTCAAATGCAACAACTTTCTTTGAAATAATTTTACTCGTTAAAAGTGCTGCTGCTGGGGGTGTAACAGCATAGATCGAGAAATATTTATCTAAAGCTTTAACAGTATCTTCACCAAGAGCACCCTTGCCAAGATGAATTTTAACACCTGATTTAGCAAGATAAGGTATATTCTCTTCAATCTCTACCTTGTTACTGGTAGTAGGTGATATACCTGCCTCGCTTACAGCAGTGTGCATAATTACAGATCCTTTAAGATCAATAATATCCTGGCCGCTCTTTATCGACTTGACAAGTCTAGGAAGAGCAGCATCTCTGCCAGTTAAGATAACACCAAATATCTCTATTTTATCTCCAATTCGCAGTTTATGAATTGTTTGATTGTCTATGGGAGTATCCAAACGTTTTATCTTGCATATGTCATTATTTACCAGTTTAAAATCNNCATGCTTTTCCTTAATGTGAGGCATAACAATGATACGGATGGCCCTTGGATACGATGATACAGAAACAGCCCACCCCAAATTTTCAAGAATTTCAGCTAGTTTATATACTGATATTTGCTTTGATCTAAAAGCAACAATGTTTAGCTGAGGTTCGGTTACAACTTCAAATCCTGAATCAATTATACCCTGATATAAAATTTCAGTTATTTCCATACACTCTTTTGATATCTTCCTGTAGCCCTCTCTTCCAAGGTATTTCATAAGAGCCCACGTTGCAGCTGTTGAAGCTCCAGTTCTAGTCCCTACAATGGTTGACTGTCTGTCTTCTGTAAGATAAGGTGTTTCAATGCTCATTGCATCTAGGTATTTTTTTTCTCTAAAAAGAATACCACCGGTTGGTATAGGTGCCAGTCCCATTTTATGAGGATCTATAGTGATGGAACAAACTCCTCGAAGTTCAAAATCAAATTTAGGTAATCCATATCCAATTTCATTTAAAAAAGGGATGGAATATCCTCCGAAAGCAGCGTCTACATGGAGGTAAATATCATTTTCAAGGCATATATAGGACAGATCTTCTACTGGATCAATTTTACCTAATTCTGTAGTTCCTGCAACTGCAACAACTGCTACGGTGTCCTTTGATATCAACTCTTCAACAGAATTTACACTCATTCGATAATTATCATCGATTTCAGCTTCATTTAAGGTTAAGCAAAGCATATCCGCAGCTTTCTTGAACGAAAAATGGGCAGATTTAGGAACTATTATCTCAGGATTCTTTATATTAGGATTTTCCTGTCGAACGGTATTTCTGGCAGCTCTCATCGCCATTATATTAGCTTCTGTCCCACCGGTTATTATATGACCATAAATATCTTTTTTACTAAGAAGATTGCCCAGTAATTGTATTACTTCATCTTCCATGGCCTTTGTGCCTTTAAAAAGTCCAGGATCCCCTAAATTTGATTCTAAAAACATTTGGTAGGCTTTTAATCCAACCGGATGGGGACAGGTACACATTGATCCCAGTATCCTACCAGAACGGTGTGTCATATCCCTATTTTTAAACTCTTTAAGTTTATTGAAAACTTCGCTTTTTGATATTCCCTTTTCGTCCATTCTTACCCCTGAAAATAGTGTGAAAAATATACGATATAATAAATTGAGCTTAGTTAAAAAATAAAAAAAGTATATAGGAGTTTATTACTCCATTATATATAATAAAGGATTTTTCTACTCCTGCATGAGTTTCCTTGCGGCCTTAAGTACTAGTTTCTTTTCAACCTTGGCTACTACTTCCCTTACAGTTGCAACTGCATCTGTATTTGCAGATACACTCGTAATACCAAGTTCAACCAGCTGCTCAACAATATCAGGCATACTGCCTGCTTGTCCACATATACTGGTTTTTACTCCTGACTTGTTGCACTCTTTGATAACCATTGCAATTAACTTCATTATTGCAGGATGTCTTTCAGAATACAGTCCAGCAACATGTTCGTTGTTACGGTCTATTGCAAGTGTGTACTGAGTCAAATCATTGGTTCCAAAGCTTACAAAGTCTATCCCTTCAGCTATGAAATCTTCAATTGTAAGAGCAGCTCCCGGTGTTTCAACCATTATTCCCCATTCAATGGTTTTCTGAGGTTTGAGTCCAACTTCCCTTGCTATTCTTTTGGCTTCTTTTAGCTCATCAGGGTGCTGTACAAGTGGAAGCATGATTCCTATGTTAGTGTATCCTTCTTCATGGAGTTTTTTTATGGCTTTAAATTCTGCTTTGAGTATTTCGGGCTCGTCTAATTCTCTTCGAATACCTCTCCATCCCAGCATAGGATTATGTTCGTAAGGTTCGTCTTCGCCACCCTGAAGTGATTTGAATTCATCGGTTGGAGCATCCAATGTTCGATACCATACAGTTTTTGGATAAAATGCATCGGCAACCTTTAGAATGTTCTCAACAAGGGCTTTAACTAGTTCATCCTCTTTACCATCGGTTATGAACTTTTTAGGGTGTACTCCTAATGCCAACATCATGTGTTCTGTTCTGAGAAGACCTACACCATCTGCACCAGTTTCAGAAGCTTTTTTAGCGGCTTCAGGCATACTAACGTTGACTTTAACTTCTGTAACAGTTATTGGCTGATTTTGGATAATTGCAGTTGTTGGTGTCTCTACTCCAGAATCTTTATCTTCTGTTTTCAGTTTTCCTTCATAAACAAATCCTTTACTTCCGTCAAGTGTTACAATTGAATTCTCCTTCAATATTTTGCTTCCATCACCTGTACCTACAACACATGGTATTCCAAGTTCTCTTGATACTATGGCTGCGTGACAAGTTACACCACCTTCATCGGTTATTATGCCGTCTGCCCTCTTCATTGCAGGCACCATATCAGGAGTTGTCATTACAGTCACCAGTATGTCGCCTTCTTCTATTTTATCGAGCTCATCAGTATTTCTGACAATTTTTACTGCACCAGATGCCATACCCGGGCTTGCTCCTAATCCTTTTGCAATTATGATCCTTTCATCGGATCCTTCTTCGGTTTGGCTTTCAGCATTGTTTTTGTTAAGAGTGGTTACAGGTCTTGACTGTAGCATGTATATTTTTCCATCTTCAATTGCCCATTCAGTGTCCTGGGGGAAGTTGTAGTGATTATGGATTCTTTTTCCAAGATCTGCAAGTTGTGATATCTCGTCAGTACTTAGAACACGTTTTTCACTGAGGTTTTCAGGAACATCCACCATAACAGTGTGTCCTGTGTCAGGGTCACGTTTGAACATGACCTTCTTATTGCTGATCTTGTAGTCCAAAATTTCATCCTTTTCCTTGTCGTACCAGCAAGTGTCTGGTGTGACCGTTCCTGAAACAACTCCCTCACCTAGACCCCATGCTGCTTCTATCAGAATTTTTTCCTCGCCTGTTGAAGGGTGTACTGTAAACATTACACCCGCCTTTTCTGCATCAACCATTTCCTGTACAACTACTGCTATGTAAACCTTGGAGTGATCAAAATCGTTTTCTTCTCTGTAAAATATTGCACGTGATTCAAAAAGAGATGCCCAACACTTCTGAACATATTCAACAACATCATCGTTGCCTCTTATGTTAAGATAAGTATCCTGTTGACCTGCAAAAGATGCTTCAGGCAGGTCTTCGGCTGTTGCAGATGATCTGATTGCAACAAAAACGTCATCTTTACCTATACGGTGACATAGTGCATTGTATGCTTCGATTATTATGGTTTTGATCTCATCGGGCATCCTAGTTTCGGTTATTATCTTTTTGATCCTAACTGAAGATGCTTGAAGTTCTTTGTTGTTGTTGACATCGAGAGCATCAAGAATGTCCATTATTTCATCGAAGATTCCTGTTTCTTTCATAAATTGATCGTAGGTTTTTGATGTTACAACAAAACCAGGGGGTACCGGTATCCCTGCTTGAGTTAGTTCTCCGAGGTTTGCGCCCTTTCCGCCTGCTATTGCAACATCTTCCTTTCTCAGTTCTTCAAAAAATTCGACATACTTCATGCTAACACTCTTTTTTTTTATTTTTATTTAACCAATTCTGAGCCTTCTTCAATTTCTATTCTACATGTTACCGGAAACTTCATAGCTGCTCTTCTTAAAGCTTCTTTAGCATCTTTAAAGTTTCTTTTGTTAGTGTAAACAGTTAAAACCTTCTGATTTGGTTTAACAATCGCAACAGAGCTAACAGGTTTACCGAATGCCTTTCTCATACCATCCTGAACCCTATCAGCACCTGCACCAGTAGCCATTGGATTTTCCCTAACTATGTGATGCGGATAAACCCTTATCTTCAAGTGATAACCCATTCTTCCTGATTTTCTCTGCATGTACCTGTTTGAAGCTATCCTAGCTGCTTCAAGTGCATTGTGAGANNTAATCTTTTCTAGTATATGCTCTAGTCATAAATAATCCTCCTTTCTAGAAAGTTTAGTCTATAAGTATAATAAACGTTGCCCTATAATATACCCATATTATATGTAACTCCTATATTCCATAAAAACCATCAATATACCAATCAACAGGATCGTGAGATGATGAAAATTGCAATCACTGGAAAAGGAGGGGTTGGAAAAACAACCCTTTCGGGCACACTGGCATGTTTATTGTCACAGACTTATAAAGTATTCGCTATCGATGCAGACCCTGATATGAACCTGGCATCCAGCCTAGGAATACACAGTAGAATAACCCCCATATCAAAGATGAGGGACCTCATAAAGGAAAGAACCGGTGCAGAACCTGGATCTTCATTTGGAGAGGTTTTTAAGATAAACCCGAAGACCTCCGACCTTCCAGAATCCCTTTCAATAAACTACGATGAAAAAGGTATGCTAAAGCTCCTTGTGATGGGAACGGTTGATAAAGGTGGTGAAGGGTGTGTATGCCCTGCATCGGTGTTATTAAAGGCCCTTATGCGTAATATTATCCTTAAAAAGGATGAAATGATTATACTGGATATGGAAGCAGGTGTTGAACACCTTGGAAGAAAAACCGCAGAAGCTGTTGATCTCATGATAATCGTTGTTGAACCCGGCCTGAAATCCCTTGAAACTGCTGAACGAATTAAAAGACTTGCAAATGATATTGGAATCGAAGAAATTCTCTGCGTGGTGAACAAGGTTTCAAACCTTGAAGAAGAAGAATTTGTGAAAGCCAAATTGGATGAACTTGGAATCGGTGTAATTGGAACCATACCTCGTGACCCCATAGTTGTAAAGTCAGATATGGAAGGCAAAGCCCTGGTTGACTACCCCAAATCAGAAGCCTTGAAATCCATACAGAAAATTAGTGCAAAAATATTGGAAATAGGCTCCTCAGAATAATTTTTAAATTTTTTTGGAATTAATCAAGGAGAATTTATGAAGATCAATGCTGTGATCAAGTTCAAATACAAAAGGGAAGAATATGCTAAGATAGTCTTCGAATCCCTTAAACCAGATAACATCGGCTATGTTAAATCATTCGTTGACGATGAATATTTGATCTGTAATTTAAGTGGGTATTCAATCGGTACAATCCTTTCAACAGCTGATGACCTTGTATTCTGCGAAATGATGGTTGAAAGAACTTCAGAATTAATAGAATTAAATTTTGATTAATTTAATTAAGATTTAGGTGATAAAATTAATGATCAATCTTAAAGATTTAATGGTTGGTTTTGGATTTGTTCT
>PMMY01000123.1:0-4230 GCA_003162655.1 Methanobacterium sp.
TCTGGTTGTAATCCAGAAACCTATTGTAGCTACCGGATCTGATATTAACACTATATACTCATCAAATTATGCTCAATTTTTCAATAATTCAGATTATCAACGGGTATCTGAAGGTAATATTACAGTAAATGGTGTAAATGCTCTTGAAAATATTTATAAAACTAATACTACCGTTTCCCCAACACAGTATCAAGCAGTATGGTTGAATGAAAATGGCAACATCTATGTCATACTTTGCATTGCCAAGGTAGCTGACTTTGAAGGTCAACAGGCCAACTTCAACCTAATATTGGACACCTTCAAGTCGCAGTAATTCATTTTTTTCTCATATAATTTTTTAAATATTTCTCATTTTTTTTATTGGAATTATTACATTTGGGATTCAAGATTTTAACCAATTCCATTTTATGCAAAATTATATATTAGTAACTTCAAATACAATTATATCTGTTAAAAGTACTATCTTTATAATACAGATAAAGAGCCTTAAAAAGAGCCAAAATTATCTGCTTTTACTTTAGTTACATCACATGAGATAACTGATGTACAAAATGAAGAATATTTAAAACTTCAATGTTCTTAGGATAGGTTCTATTATTCTGTTAATTGAATTAAAAATTTTCAAGTATAAATATTATAAAAAGGCTCATAATAGCACTTATATGTGTTAATAAAATTTCAAGTTTACAGTAAAATTCTGTTTGATGAGCCAATTTAAGGGTTATTAACCATTATTATCATCAAATAATAATAAGGAGGAATGTAAATGGTATTGCCAGTATGCGATGTCTGTTTAAAAAGCGGAATATTATGTCAGGGTTGTGAGAACAAACTTGAAAGTGGTGAGATAACCCAACTTGACTTAGACATTGCAAAGGTACTCTTCAAGCTTGGTGAAGGTAAATTAGGATTTAAAAGGACCATCGAAGTTGGAGATATTGTTATTATTGTTACAGGGAAGGACCAGGTTGGAAAACTCATTGGCAAGAGTGGAAAGATCGTGAGGGAACTCTCAAGAACAGCAGGAAAAAAGATAAGAGTTGTAGGTGAAGATTCAGACCTACGTGCTACTGCTAGAGATATATTGGCCCCTGCAAGGGTATCTGGTATAAATATAATCTATGGAACTGATGGTGAAGAAAAGTATAAGGTAAGGGTCATGAGGGAAGATTCAAGAAAGCTTCCAGGAAGACCCGACATTCTCAACGATATCATTAAAATGCTAACCGGTGAAGAAACCGTTGTAGTAGTTGATAGAAACTGATAGTGAGGAAATTAAATGGAAATAGTGCTTTGTGTAACAGGTAGTGTTGCTGCAGTTGAATCTGTGAAACTTGCAAGAGAACTTAAAAGGCAGGGGGTCGAAGTTAAATGCTTCATGAGCGATGATGCATGTAATATAATTCACCCTAACAGTATGGAGTTTGCTACGGGTCAAAAAGTCGTTTTGGAACTCACAGGTGCAATCGAGCATGTGAAATATGCACAGGCTGATCTTATACTTGTTGCACCCGCTACTGCAAATTTGATAAGTAAGTTTGCATACAGAATTGCAGACAATCCAATAAGCACGCTTTTGATAACAGCATTTGGATATTCAACTCCAATTATATTTGTGCCATCTATGCACGATTCAATGTACAAATCTATATCTGAAAACATACAGAAGGTCAAGGATGAAGGTATTATATTTTTAAAGCCTAAAAGGGAAGAGGGAAAGGCAAAATTTCCAAACATAGATGATATAACTCTACTAACTTTAAGAGAAACTTCAGAAGGAAAATTAAAGGGTAAAAAAATTCTTGTAAGTGCAGGTGGTACTTATGAAGAAATTGATTATGTAAGGGGTATCACGAATAGAAGTTCAGGGAAAATGGGTCTTGAAATAGCTAGGGAAGCTTTCATACAGGGTGCTGATGTTACTATGGTTATCGGGAGGATAGAGGTACGTATTCCTAAAGTTTTTGAAATGGTTCAAGCGGAGTCTACCAAAGAAATGCAGAGAAAACTCGTAGAACTACTCCCAAAAAATGATATATTTGTATCTGCTGCAGCAGTATCGGATTTTACATTAGAAAAGACATTAACTGAGAAAGCAGATAAAATTTCTTCTGATGAAGATTTAATACTCCATTTAAAACCTTCACCTAAACTATTAAACATGGTTAAAAAGATCAATCCAAATATACTTTTAGTTGGTTTCAAAGCAGAACACAATGTCACAGAGGATGAACTTGTATCTATGGCCCAAAAAAGAATTAAAACCTCTGGAGCAGACTTTATCGTCGCAAATGATGTTTCAGTTGAAGGTGCAGGATTTGGATCAGATAGAAATCAGGTCATAATTGTCGATGGTAATACATTTACGGTTCCTTTAACTTCTAAAAAAGAGATTGCACAGAATATCATAGCTAAGATCGTAGAGAAAATAAGATAATATTCTCATTTTAAATCATGTGAAAGCTTAAAAACCTAATTCGCATACTATTGCCATATGATCCTTTTCATACGGTTCGAGATTGATTTTTTCTAGAACTCTGAAGCCACTAATCTTGAGTTTGGATTCTTCCTCTTTGAATATCTTTTTAGGACTTTTTGTAACGTCAATACTCCTTGCTTTAATCATTATAATGCCAATACCTTCAGATTTCAGATAAAGTTTCATGTTATTCATGAAAAGTTCGGATTGTTTTGGTTGGGCCACATCGGAGTACAGAACATCCACCTTTTCAAGTAGGTGTAAATAATTCTGGGGTTTGGTTGCATCATCAAGTATAGGAATAATATTTTTTCTTATCATGGCGAGTTCTACCAAACTTCTCATCATACGGGGAGAGAATTCCACGCACCATACGGTGCCATCAGTGCATATATCTGAGATATGGGATGGTGTGGTTCCTGATGATGCACCAAGGTAAAGTACTTTTGAACGTTCTTCAAAGGGGAATGTATTTATTCCTTTCAATATTGCTGCCCCCAGCTTTGAACGTCGTTGCTCCCAGATTCTGTATTCTTTACCCTCTACTTCAACTAACTTCTCTCCGTAGACTTTATGGCCTGGGGTAAGATTTTTAGTTGCTAGATGATCTTCAATCATGTAAACGCCAACGAAATTTTCTAATTTTTCCATTTTATCCCTCTGTAATAAAATAAGAGTGATTTTACTTTAAACTAATTATTTATTCATTCTAAATACCTAAGATAAAAAAATTTTCTTAGTAGAAAAATTTATGTAATTAATTATTTCTTATTTGTGTCGCTATTTTTTATATTTAATTTCCGAAGTTTTCAAATTTTTTTGAGATGATGAATTGATTTCAAAAATTACTATAGAATAATTAAAATCACCATCGATACAATTGATAGTACTTCAACTTATTGTTATAATTATGATGTCATCTCAAACAAGAAAATACTGTCAAACTTTAGGAATGAATGTGTTCAAGGTGGTCTACATGATTGTTCTTAAATAATTAATTTATCAAGATTTGATTTTAAGTGGAAATCTAAAATTTGGGCTATTTAATATAGTCCTTGATATTTTTCTTATATTTATCTCTCTTCTTTTTCTTTCTGGTTTCTTTATCGTCCAACTTTATTGGTTTAGTACTTCTTTTAGGGAATGGATGAGCTTTTTTTATCTCTTCTACTCTATTTTGAAAATTTTCAACAATCTTAGGATCGTATTCTCCAGAATAAACATCTTTACGTACTGCTAATGATATTTTTAATGCTAATGTTCTTGCTATTTTCCCTCTGAGCCACCATTTGGCGCCTCTGACTTCGGGGTGNNGCTTTTTCAGCTCCTAAAACTTGAACAGTACCTGATGGCATTTTTGAAAGCCTTTCTATACTTCCAACATGGGCTACAAGTTTGGCACCCAGAGAAGCACCTGCAAGATCCTTGAGATTTGGGGCTATTTCACCCATTCTTCTTTCAACATAATTTGTCAGTGATTTTTTTGTTTTTTGTAAAGATTTAATTGATTCTGCAAATTCCCTTACCATTTGAAGATCTGTTTCAGATATGGGTGCTCCAACACTTTTATCTGTTTTCATCTGGGAATCTTTATCCGAATCTAATACTCCTGAATCAATTATTGAATCCCTTTCTCCCAGATCTGCTACCATTTCAACGTAACGTTCATTATTTTTTATTTTATCAAGCTCAGGAAAATGTATTGCATACCACTCTCTCAACTTCTCTACCATTTTACCACTTGATTCGTC
>PMMY01000123.1:4273-8416 GCA_003162655.1 Methanobacterium sp.
TTTAAGATTTTTATACTTTGAGTGGGGGATAATGGTTTCGATTACTATTGAATCGCATTTTTTTACCATTCTTTTGAGTATGGATTCTTCTTCTCTCGTTAGGGTGCCTGCAATGATCTTTGCAAGTCTTTCCCTTTGTTTGTCCCTTGGGAAAAGTTCATAATCTAAGAGTGTACAATTTTCATCAAGGGATATGAATCCTGCAAAGGAACATGTAATATAACACTTCATAGATTTAATGTGTATTTTCAAGATTTAAACTTTCGTTCAGGGGATGACTATACTGGAAATCAAACTATGCGGCATTAAAATGAGAAATCCAACCATGCTTGCAGCAGGAATATTAGGAAGCACAGCATCATCCCTTAATTGGGCCGCTAGAAGTGGTGCTGGGGCTGTAGTAACTAAATCATTTGGATTATCTCCTAACAAAGGCTATGCAAATCCTACAACAGTAGAGGTTACAGGGGGAGTAATCAATGCCATTGGATTATCAAATCCGGGTGTTGATAACTTTAAAGACGAGCTATTAAAATTGAATAAATCTGTACCAGCCATAGCATCACTTTACGGGGCAAATCCAGAAGAGTTCTCAGAAATTGCTACTAGAGTAGAGGGTTTAGTTGATGCCCTTGAACTCAACGTTTCCTGCCCTCATGCAATTGGAGGATGTGGATCTGCCATTGGACAGGATCCTCTTTTGACAGCGGAGATTGTGGGATCCGTTAAAAAAAGTGTTAAAATACCAGTTTTTGTCAAGCTAACTCCTAATGTTACTGATATAGTTGAAATAGCCCTCCATGCCCGGGATGCTGGTGCAGATGCTTTGACCATGATAAATTCACTAGGACCAGGAATGAGGATAGATATAGAAACTGGTAAGCCCATATTAAAGAACAAATTTGGAGGATTATCTGGACCAGCAATAAAACCTGTTGCAATCAGATGTGTTTATGATGTTTTTGATTCTGTTGATATTCCAATAATTGGTGTGGGAGGCATAAGGGATCATGAGGATGTGCTTGAGTTTTTATATGCTGGTGCAAGTTGTGTGCAGATTGGCACTTCAATAATGTATGAGGGAATGGATATATTCGGAAAGATATTAAATGGGCTTGAAAGATTTATGGATGAGAAAGGTTATGGATCAGTGGATGAATTGGTAGGAATTGCCCATAAATAATTTACAATATTGAATTTGATAAATAAAAAGGTTGATAGTTATGCATGTCCCTAAAATAGTAAAAATAAAACGTATAATAGAAGAATCACCAACAGTTAAAACATTTATATTTGATTGGGAAGTTAAAAATGAAATTCCAGGTCAGTTCATGATGGTTTGGAATTTGCACGATGAAAAACCCATGTCTATATCCATGATCGATCCATTGAAAAATGAAATCGGAATATCAATAAAGAATATAGGCGAATTCACTGGACAGGTACATGAACTTACCCCGGGTGATAAATTAGGATTACGAGGTCCTTATGGCAGAGGATTCCATATAGCCGGTTCAAAGGTTCTTGCAGTAGGCGGAGGTATTGGCATG
The DNA here is from genome assembly GCA_003162655.1 of Methanobacterium sp. Lineage (GTDB taxonomy): Archaea > Methanobacteriota > Methanobacteria > Methanobacteriales > Methanobacteriaceae > Methanobacterium_B. The sequence goes on from PMMY01000123.1 coordinate 5,824, forward strand.
GCCCCCATCGTGGCATTTTCAGAGGAAGCATCTAGAATTGGGGTTGATGTACATGTTGTAAGTGCTGCTAGTACCATGAATGAACTCCTATTTGATGATAGAATTCAAAGATCTAGGAGTAAACTTTTAACCTGCACAGATGATGGTAGTCATGGTTTATGTGGATTTGGTACCGATCTTGCTGAAAAAGCCATGTCTGAAGATGATTACGATATGATAGTTAGCTGTGGTCCTGAGATCATGATGAAGAAACTTTTTGAGATGGTCGAAAAGTTCAAAATACCAGCACAATTCTCACTGGAAAGGTATATGAAGTGTGGTATGGGTTTATGTGGGCAGTGTTGTGTTGATGATCTTGGATGGAGGGTCTGTGTCGAAGGGCCTGTTTTTTGGACAGATGAACTTAAAATGATCACAGAATTTGGTAAATACAAACGTGATTCATCTGGTGTAAAACATTCAATTTCATGATAAATTTAGTCGATATATTATCTAAAATACTAATATAATGGTCATATATCATTTATTTTAGGGCTATTAACAGTTTATCAGTTTAATAAAAAAATATCTAAGTTAATTCTAAGAGTGAAAAAATGATAGATAATCTTAAAGGTACAGTTACTTCTGCAATTTTCATAATCATAATCCTCGTTATCCTTTCAGCTTTAGTACTGACGCCAATGCTTAGTATGATAATTTTAGGTGCTATATTTGCATATGCTATTCGCCCCCTTTCCAATAGATTGGAACCTTATGTAAAATTCAGATCTGTTGCAATATTTATAGGTATGATAATTGTTATTATCCCTTTAATAGCAATTTTGATTCTTTTTATTAATACTCTAATTGCATCAGCACCAGCATTCGTGGAATTTATTAAAAGTCTTAATTTAACTAGTATTAATAGCAGTAGCATCCAAAATTTTCCTCCAATTCAGCACTACTTTCCCACTACAACTTCATCCCCCCTTATAACATCTGTTTTTACTTCCATTAACCTTGGAGTAGAAGACATTCTAAGAAGCATCACCGAATATCTGTTAGGTCTTTTGAAGTCTGTTCCCACGGTTTTGCTTCAGCTTTTCATCTTTTTTGCATCTACATTTTACTTTGCACGGGATGGGGAAAGAGTTTGGGAGTATTTAGATTACATAGTTCCAGAGAGCAGGAAACACTACTTCCAAACACTAATAAATGAAACTGACAGGGTTTTAAAGAGTATATTCTTTGGACATTTCGTTACAGCCACTATAACCGGAGTCGTGGCAGGTATTGGATTTGCGTTATTAGGATATCCCTATGCAGTATTCCTTGGAACTTTAACAGGGTTCTTTCAACTAATGCCTATTGTTGGACACTGGCCTACTATAGTCGGTCTTGCAATCTACGACTTGATCATTGGAAATTATTTACGTGCAGTAGAAGTTATGCTATTAGGGGGTTTGCTTAGTTTGCTGGATATGTACATTAGACCGAAACTTGCAGGGAAGTATGCAGATATTCATCCTTTAATATTCCTTCTAGGATTTTTATGCGGACCCCTTGTACTTGGACTGGTAGGTTTCATTATTGGTCCTCTTGTTCTAGGAGTCACTTATGCAGCTGTAGTTGCATATAAGAAGGAAAATCAGAATATTAATTTAGAGAAGAAAATTGAAACTCATGAATTTAAAGAAATTGATAAATAAATTTTATTTAAAAAAAATAAAAATTAATCCCTGGTTATTCAAGTTTTATTTCCAGGGAATTTGAATTAATTGTATGTGATGAGCCATTTAAGTCAGTAAAACTCACACCAAAACTACCTACGAAGAATGGATTGGAAACCGTTGATTTGGAGCTAAAATCTTGTTGAACCTCTTTATCTGTAGGAATGTGAAGTGTATATTGATACTTTTTAGTTTCACCAGGGTTTAAAGTTCCAATTGTTGTATCAAAATTTTGATCGTGGATTTTAACATTGTTTACAACTTGCCCACCTTTGTTAGAAACTGAGTAATTGATAGTTACATTGTCCCCTTCTTTGGCTTTTGCAGGTCCGGTTTGATTTGCAACTATATTGATATTAGCTACTGTTTTGGTAGTAGTGCTGGTATTTATATTATTATTTACTGTGGTTGTATTATTTTTAGCAGGAGTGGCTATGTAGGTAAAGGCAACAACTCCACCAATTAGCAAGACAATTACAATTACAATTAAACCTATTATTCTATTATTCGTTAAAACACCTCCTTAATATAAATTAATTACAACTTATTTTACAAGTTAATATGTTTTGTGAATCAATTTTTATTGAAATTATTGATCGAAAGGTATTATGTCTGAATTGTTAGGTCATGAGAGTTAAAAATTAGTTTATGAAGTTTCCATTAAACATCATTCGAATAGTTGCTATTTCATTAATGGAGTAATATTTAATTTTACAATAGAATTCACTAGTTATTAGATAAATTCCTAATTTTAGTAATGCCTTTGGAGATAGTTTTATTAGTAATATTATAAGTTTTGAGGTCTTTATATGCTTGATAATCTCAGCTATTGAGAATATTTTAAACTCAATTATATTGATAAAATATTAGAAAAGAGTTAGATT
>PMMY01000219.1 GCA_003162655.1 Methanobacterium sp.
TTACTTGGAATATACAGTATATTGTATTAATCCTTTCATAATTTCAAGTACTATTTGGGACTTAATAATGGAAATAATAATTATAATTTTTTAGAATTGTTATTTAATTCATGAAAATATATATATTATAACTTATAAGTTATAATTTAGAACTTATAACAAACAACTATAGGAGGATGAATTATGGCAGAGGTAATAGCAATACTGAATCAGAAGGGTGGTTGTGGAAAAACAACAACCGCTGTAAACTTAGCAGCAGCACTTGCGCTTTATGGTAAACAGGTTTTGGTAGTTGACATGGATCCACAGGGTAATGCCACTACTGGGTTTGGAGTGGAAAAAAACGAGGTTACACGTACCATATATTCTGTTTTAACAGGTGAGAATGCCCTTGAAGATGCAATTATAGACACAGAGATTCCAGGACTTGATGTGATTCCAAGTAATATTGCACTTAGCGGAGCTGAGATTGAACTGAGTAAAGAGGTTGGATACCACACCATACTTGATTTTGCAATTGAAAGCATTTCCGAAGATTATGATTATGTTTTCATAGATGTACCTCCTTCATTAGGAATTTTAACTATAAACTGCCTTGTAGCTGCAGACAGTGTCATAATACCAATCCAAGCTGAATTTTATGCTTTAGAGGGAATGGCTGATCTTTTAGAGGCTATACAGCTGGTAGAAACCAGACTTAAAAGTCCATCACCAATTAAGGGGATTTTACTAACTCTCTATGATTCTAGAACAAGATTAGGCAGAGATGTCTACAGCAACGTTAAAGAGTATTTTGGAGCAAGCGAGCATATATTTAAAACTACAATTCCACGTAATATAACACTTGCAGAAGCTCCAAGTCATGGTAAACCTTGTATTATTTACGATGAAGAGTCCAGTGGTTCTCAAGCTTACTTGAATCTCGCTAGAGAGATCATTAGCCTCGATAGTTCGGAGGACAACAAATGACGATACGGAAAAAAGAAAGTGCACTAGGAAAGGGGTTGGATGCACTTATAAGGCCAGATTTTACCGATGAAGAGAAAAAGGAACAAAAATCTAAGATATCAAATAATGAACGAAGAAGAAAAGACAAGGTTAAGTCCGATTTAACAAAATCAAATAAATATAGGGATAATAATAAGACTCTAGAGCATTTAGAGAATAAATCTAATGGTAAAGATATTAAAAACTCAGTAGATCAAACATTGGTTGAAAATGTTATACTGGAAGTTAGAAAAAATCCCCGTATATCACTTTGGTCTGCCAAGTCTGCTGCTGTATTGAGACTTTTAAAGAAAACTAAACCCGAATTCAGTATAAGTAAAGAAGCATCAGCCCTTATAGAGGAAGCTGTAAAGGATAAATATCCAGAGCTATGGGAAGAATTTAAAGATAGGGAAATATAGTTAAATTCTTATAAGTTATAACTTATAAGTATGAAATAGGTTTAATTATTTCTATTTTCTAATCTGTTAAATGATAATTCATAATTAATGAAACTGTTTTTTTTTAAAATAAATTTTAATTTACAGCGTGGATTGATAAGATTTATTTAGTTTCACAAAAATTTCTGCCCGGTTGGTGATCACACCAATTTTTTTCAAATCTTCCAGATTTTTGAAGGACCTATCCCTTTTTCTAGATTCAATTATTCTTCTAGCAGATATTTTACCTATTCCTGGAACCCTCAAAAGTTCTTTATACGAAGCTGAGTTAATTTCCACTGGGAACTTATCAATATTGGAAAGCGCTGCAGAATATTTAGGGTCAATTTCAAGGTTCATGTTGCCATTTTCTTCAAAAACTAATTCCNNGTATCTTTCATGGAGTTGAATGGACTGAAATAACTACGTTTAATATCCATTTTTTTGTAAAGCCAATCAACACGTTGTAATATATCTGAATCAGATTCATCTGTAGCCCCAACAATGAATTGTGTTGTTTGACCTGAGGGTGCAAGATTTTCATCCCTTTTCATCAGCCTTTTAATCCACTTCATCCTTCTTAAAATATCTGNNCACCAGGTAAAATTTTTAAATGAATGTATCCTTGATACTCGTGTTCTAGTCTAAGCTTTCTTGCAACTTCAACCATATTCTCCATCGATATATCTACATCCCCTGGAACTCCTGAACTTAAAAATAAACCTTCAACTAATCTGTTGTTATAGTAATCAAGAAAAATAGAAGTGAGTTCTTCTGGAGTGAATTCTATCCTGTTAAATTGATGTTTGTTATGGTTGACACAGTAACGACAGTCATTTGAACATTTGTTGGTCATTAGGACCTTAAATAAAGATACACAATCTCCATTTGAGCTAGTGGCATTATATATTCCAGGTATTTTTCCTGATAGAAAGTTATCTGCATTATAATTCCCATAATTNNGCTGAGTCACCCAGAATTTCCATTTTCTTAACCCTATTCATTAATCTCAGTATGACCTTAATATAATTAAAATTTATGTAAAAATCAAAAGATTATAAATATGATCGTGCATTATTAATTACTATGAGAGCTGTTATTGCTGGAACAGGAAGCGCTGTAGGTAAAACAACCATTTCAACTGGAATAATGCGGGCGTTGTCCGATGATTATAATGTACAGCCTTTTAAGGCAGGTCCAGATTATATTGATCCAACTTATCATGGTCTTGCTACAGGGAATAATTCTAGAAATTTAGACTCCTTCTTCATGTCAGATGGTCAGATCAGGGAAGGATTTGAAAGGGCAATGAAAATTTCAAGAGCCGATTTTGGAATAGTAGAAGGAGTAAGAGGACTTTATGAAGGAATTAGTCCTTTAGAAGATGTCGGAAGTACAGCTTCAATTGCGAAAGCTCTAAATGCGCCTGTGATTTTAATTTTGAATTCCAGAAGCCTTGTAAAAAGTGCTGCGGCAATCGTTATAGGATTTAAAACCCTTGATCCAAGTATAAAAGTGGAAGGAGTTATATTAAACCTTGTTAAAAATAGAAAGCATTACTTGAAGGCAAAGGAGGCAGTTGAAACACTAGCAAATACACCGGTTATAGGAGGAATACCTCGTAATATTGCTATACAAGTGGAAGAACGTCACTTGGGTCTGGTCCCTGCTGTGGAACGTGAAAGTATTCTTCAATCCATAGAGAAATGGGGTGAAGTGATGGCTGAAAATGTAGATCTGGATGTACTGATATCCATTATGAAAGATGCTAAAAAATTATCCGATGGAAGAGAGCCTTTATGGTTTGAAGGGAATCGAGAGCGTGTTAAAATAGGTGTTGCAATGGACGAGGTCTTTACTTTCTACTATAAAGAAAATCTTGAGGCAATGCAAGCTAATAATGCTGAAATTATCCCATTCAGTCCTCTTCATGATGATGAAGTACCCGATGTTGACGGTTTGTATATTGGAGGAGGTTACCCTGAAATATTTGCAGAGAAACTTGAATCCAATGAATCCATGCGCAGATCTCTTTATAAGTATTATAACGAAGGTAATACTATTTATGCTGAATGTGGTGGTCTTATGTACTTATCGAAATCCATAAACGGTAGGGATATGTGCAATGTTTTTAAATATCCTTCAAAAATGACAAAAAATGTGCAGGCCTTAAGTTATGTGATATCAAAAGCTCAGAAAGACAATATAGTACTTAAAAAGGGGGATATATTTCGGGGTCACGAATTTCACTACTCCAAAGTTGATATAGGAAATTCTAAACCCAAATTTGCTTTCAAAATTCTTCGAGGTACAGGAATTTTAGGTTTAGAGGACGGGTTGATGGATAAAAGCACGGTTGCTAGCTATGTTCATACTCATATAGCTGCCTGCCCACAATTTGCTCTAAACTTCACTAGAAGTGCTGCTTCAAATGAGAAAAAATAATTTTCCCTCACCTAATTTAATTTATTTAATAAGAAATTCTGGAGGATATCATGCGCATAGCTGTTATAGCAGAAATGGCACCTGCTAAAGCATTTATACCTATAATAAAACAATTAAATGCAGATATAATTGGATTAACCCATGGACATGGTGTTAAAGAATTAATGGGTCAATACTGCACTGAAATCCATTCAATTGGCCAGAGTAGGGGGCAGGGTGCTCAAAAAAGATCCAATTCAAAGATAGCAACTCTGGTAATGGAAGACATATGGAGAGTTATTCGATCTCTCAGAGGAAAAAATATCGATATTTTAATGACATGTGGGAATGCAGGAGATGTAAGAAAAGGTATATCTGCATCTAAAATACTTGGAATACCCAGTTTTCATATTGAACAAGACATATACAATCCAATAGAGATGATAGCGTTTTCTAATATTATTACTGTTCCATCGGAACATTATAGAAATTACGTTATTGATAAATATGGATTGAACAACGTTTATGTTATAGGTGGTTATCCAATGGCCTCATATGTGAATGAAATGTCTATTCAGAATTCAGATACTATTAAGGCACGTTATGGAATGGATGAATTTATAGTCCTGGTTTTTGGTGGAGATGTTAAAAGTGTTGATATTCCCAGAATAATCAAACAAGTTGAAATAATTGATGAGAATGTACTGATCATCCCATTTAGATTCAGTTCAGACTTTGTAAAAAAGTTCGTTTCTTCACCTAAATTGAAGGTTTTAGAAGGTTACATTGAACTTCCAAGTCTTATTAACGCATCATCATACATGATTTACGCTGCAGGGATAGGACTNNCTTGCAAAAGAACTAGGAATTCAAGTTACCGAAATAAATGATATATCCAGTTCAGTTGATGAATTAAAAGTCCCAAAAGGAGACTGTTTGGTAAAAAATGGTGAAAATGCAGTTTTAAATGTTATAAATTTGATCAACAGTTTTGATAAATTAAAGTCCAAACCAAGCGGTGTCGGAAGTTTTAAGAAGATATGGAATGCAAGATCCGAATTTAGATAATCTAAACCCCATTTTATAGATCAAACAATTAAATGAATTGTGATCAATGAGCTAAACATTACAGTACTAGATTTAAGTATCTCCAGTTAATAAGAATTTTATGAAATTTGAATATATGGTGCAATATTAAATATTTCATATTAAATCTTTATTATACTTTTAAATATAAATATAGGATTTAAATTAGTTATAAGCATGATTTATTGCCTAATTTATTCCATTTTTCACTATTATACGTTCTCTTTATATAATCCTTTCATACACATATAACCA
>PMMY01000230.1 GCA_003162655.1 Methanobacterium sp.
GCCATTTCATCCATTGCTATCCTAACCACACCGTCAACTATTTGGATGTCGTGTTTGTCTGAGTCGAGATTAGGTGCTGAGTAATGCAGTTCGATCATACTTTTAACCTTGTCAATATCATCTTCTATTTCCTTAACAACTCTTATATTGTATTTGAGGTTTTTTCCTGCAAGTTCATGGTTAAAGTCAACCCTGACCCTTCCTCCACTAACACTTCTTATTATTCCAGTTACTCCATCGGATGTGATTGCCATTCCTACTTCTGGCTTCATTCCCTGTTTCTTGAATTCTCCCATAGGTATGAGTTGTAATAGTTTAGGATCCCTTAATCCAAATCCTTCTTCGGGAGTTATCTCTACAGTTTTCTCTTCTCCCTCTTCCATTCCTATAAGTGCCTCGTCAAGTCCCTTCAGAACATGTCCGCCACCTACAATTATTGGTATTGCGCCATAAGATTTACTATCTAATTTAATACCTGCTTCTTCCGCCACATTTTCATCGGTTGTATCAAAGACGTTTCCTGTCTCCTGAACCTTTCCTGTGTACTCAAGCCTTATAAAATCTCCTTCTTTCACTGCCATATCTCTAGCCTCCTGTGGGGTATTCTTTTTTGAAATTCATTTAGAACTTCTTTATTTTTATATTTCAATATACGAATAACAGATGGGTATCTGTCTATATACTTATGTAAACCCTCCTTAAAAATACCCGCCTCAAGTGATGAAATGACCCTGTTTTTGAAGTGTCTGCTAAAACCTTGACTAATAGATTTTTCAATACCTAAAAGAGTATTAAATGGTCTGTTCTTTATTAAAGCCTCCGCTGTATTATCATCAATCAATGCAAGGGATTTTAAGTCCTTAATGCCAGTATTATTTACTCTTTCAAGTATTCCATTAACGTCTCTTAAATTGTGGAGTGGGGCATGACCATTTTTGATTTCCCTTTCAAGGATCTCTATTGTTTCATGAGGAAGCATATCACCGGTAGTTCTAATATCTCCTGAAATAATTGATTCTCTTATTTTAGTGCCACTAACACCTTCAAGACGTTTCACAAAAATGAATTTTCCCTCGAAATCAAATCCAATTTTTTTCATTGACTTTGAAAGAGAAACTATTATGTAATTGTCTTCATCGAGTTTTCCATTAAGAAGAACCTCCCTTGTTTCCATATCAATAATTTTGTATGGCTTAGGTGAAACTCCTATCCCAGCTTGTATCCTTTTGAGTATTATATCGAATTCTGAAAACGGCTTGTAACCACGAGGAATGTAATCTGCATCCAATGCCATGAAAGTCTTTGCGAGACAGAGTGAATATTGGCCCGAGCCCATTACACCCATGGGGGGTCCTTCAATTATAATATCTGCCCCTACTGCCACAGCTGTTTCTGCACGAGCCTCGCGCGTCATGATGTATGGAAGACCCCTTCCACTTCTCTCTAAAGGTCCCGGTACAATTGCAACAAAAATCCCATTGGGAACCTTATCCTTGGCCTCTTGCATACAGTATCTGTGGCCAAGATGGAGTGGAGAATACTCTGTAAAGTCAGCAATTATCTTAACATCACTATCAACTGCACCGTAAATGGGTTCTGTATTGAAATCCTTCTTTAAAATCTTTCTATCTCTATCAAGGATTTTCCTGATCAAATTTTGTCTATCCAAATTTTGAACCCCATTTAATTTTTATAATAATTCTATGGATGTATGATCTAATAATAGTTCTTTAATCAAAAGATAAAAATATCATATGGAAGATAAGATTATGCGGTGTAAAAATGCTAGATATCTGCCTTTCAAACTGTAAAATTGTCCCTGAAAATATGACACGTTATGTTGGAGTGAATAATGGTAGAATTGTCTCCATAAAAAGTAGTCCTATTACTGCTGAAAAAACTATCGATATAGATGGGAAAATACTCCTACCAGGATTAATCGATGCCCATGTACACATGAGGGATCCCGGATTCACTTATAAAGAAGATTTCAGAACTGGTACTAAAGCTGCTGCAGCAGGAGGTTTCACAACTGTAATCGATATGCCAAACACCAAACCCCCAACCAATACCGTAAGAGCATTCAGAGACAAAATTAAGATAGCAAAACGTAAAAGTCTTGTAGACTTTGGATTACATGCAGGTACAGACAAGCCGAAGGAAATAAGGGAACTTGCAAACTTAAAACCGGCTTCATATAAAATCTTTATGGACCTCCTTGATGATGATCATTTAATGAATTTGTTCTATGAAATATCAGATTTGCCGGAAATTAACGGTTCTGAAACAATCGTTTCTTTACATGCGGAGGATAAGGAAATTGTAAACAGATATACCCAGATGGAAATGTCAGAAGAGAATTTAAACCCTATAATTTATGCCAATGCAAGGCCTCCGCTGGCTGAAGAAATAGCAATATCCAAAGCCATTTTGATGGCCAATGAATATGATTTAAAGATACATATTTGCCATGCTAGCACTAAAAAATCCTTGAATCAGATAAAAAGAGCTAAAGTAGATGGGTGCAGTATAACATCAGAAATAACACCACACCATATGTTTTTAGATTCAAGTTACCTTGATAGATTTGGAAATTTTGCGAAAACCAACCCTCCTTTAAGGAGCGGATCAGATAAAATTAAGTTGATAGACATTTACAAGGCAGATATTATTGGAACTGACCACGCACCCCATTCAATTTCAGAAAAGGAAGAAAATATTTGGAATGCACCTCCAGGAATTCCAGGCCTTGAAACAGCATTACCACTAATATTGACCCAGGTGAACAGGGGAAAAATATCTTTTGAAGATGTTAAAAGACTTTTATGCGAAAATCCTGCAGAAATATTCAACATTAAAAATAAGGGATATATAAAGGAGGGGATGGATGCAGACTTTGTGGTAGTGGACATGAAACGAGAAGGCATAATAAATCCTGAAAATTTCTACTCAAAGGCCCATTATTCTCCATTTAAGGGTGAGAAGGTTAAGGGAATGCCAATAATGACCATTCTAAGAGGTAATATAGTGATGGAGGAGGCTGAAGTTTTTGAAACCCAAGGAAAATACGTCTACAGTTGAACTTTCAAGCCAGGATTAGATAAAAATACTATTTTTTTTAATAATAGATCAGTGATATAAATGTTAATTAAAAGTTAAAGGTGATAAAATGTGTGAATCCAGTGTTTATGGAATAGATGGAACTAAAATCATGGATGACGTTATTAACATAAAAATTGATGGTGAAAAAATACATTTGATCGATATTTTAAACACAAAATTAGATCTTGAAGGAGTTATTGTAGAAATAGATCTTGAAAAACATTCAATATTTATTGAAGTAAAATAACTCTCTTTTTTTATAGATATTCTAAAGAAAAAATTTCTAACATTTAATTAAATTAAAAAAAAATGGGTGTGGTGGATAAATCCACCTTTAAAAAACTTATCTCATTGAGAGTGCGTCCTTAGGACACGGTTCTATGCACTGATCACAGAGTATGCAATACCCTTTGAGAGGTACTTTATCTCCTGTGAGTTTCAGCATGTTGTATGGACATACTTCAATACAGTCACCGCATTCTGTGCATTTATCAGG
>PMMY01000067.1 GCA_003162655.1 Methanobacterium sp.
TTTGATAATATTTGGAAGTATAATGGAAATCCACAGCCGGGATCTAATATAGGACTGTCAGTTCGGACAGTACCATGCCATACCATGGGAAGAGGTCCTTGCTGTCCATTTTCCTTTGCTAGAGTATTCACATGGGACATTAATTCATCATAGGTATTGTAAATATTCCCATCAGATACATACTTGTATCTACCATCAGTAACACCATATATGGCAACTTTAAGAGAGTCAAAAATGTTATTCTGCTTCAGACTTGATGAACCTGATCCTTGAGTGTCGATGTAAGCTGCTTCAATGATATATACACTACCATTTTGATGACTTGTACTATTGATATTTTCTTGAAAACTACGGTAGTTTGAACTTCCAGCAAAATGAACTACCAAAGCACATGCAGATCCTCTCTGCGCTGCATCTTCTCCTAAAAGTAGAGCATGAGGATGTCCTGGATACATATCTGGATTTTCAATTTTAACAAACGAAAGCCTTCCTAATGGATTTATCGGACCATTAGAAACAGTAACATATGAATAAACTACAATAACTGCTAAAATAGCTATAATTATAGCAATAATAACCGATAATGCCAATAATTTTCTCATATTTTTTCTCCATTTATGAAAGACTTTTCTATTAAACTGATATTTTTACTATTTTTTTTCACCTATTTCTCTTACCATTAAAAAAAGGGGCCTAAAATAAATCATTTTAATGCCTTTAGCTATTGTAAATTATGTTTTTTGATAGTTTAATTTATACTAAATCAATCATGATTGTATCACCATCTAACATTAGATCATATGTTTTTAGATTTCTTGGAGACTTCAATACTTTACCTAAGGATAATTTGATTCCAGACCAGTCTGTCCATCGTATTACGTGTCCATCTGTGATGTCGAATTGACTGTGATGTCTTGGACATGTAACAACATTTCCATCTAATTTGCCTATTGATAAATTTCCTCCCATATGTGGGCAACGATTATCAGATGCGTAGTAATTATCTCCTACTTGGGCAATCATATATTCATGACCGTTTATTTCTTTCATTTTCATTTCACCATCATTTAACTCATCCTTTTTGAAAATTTCGTAAAAACTCATTTTTTCTACCTCTTATCACTTCAAAGATCCAAATTGTCCTGAAATTAGCTCTAATTCTATTTAAATTACAAAATAGGGATTTATATAAGTCTAAGTTTATCGTTACAATTCTTAAATTTTGTATATATTATCCTAGTTTATTTATATTATATCAAAAAGATTTATAATTTATGGTGAACATAACTGTATTTAGTTGAATTAAGATTATATCTATAGAAATATTGTTTGAATATCATAGGCTTAAAAATACATTTCATTAATAAGGAGGTTTAAAAAAATGGTTGATTTAGTAACAACATTCATTGTTGTCATTATTATTTTGATAGTTTTAGGATTATCAATACGTATAGTTAATCAATATGAAAGAGGGGTTGTTTTCCGTCTTGGAAAGGTCATAGGAATTAAGGAACCGGGTTTAAGACTGTTAATTCCATTAGTAGATCGTATGGTTAAGCCGACACTTCAGATTGTGACCATGCCAATTCAATCCCAGAAAATCATTACTGAAGATAACGTTTCAATTGATGTGGCCGCAGTTGCCTATTTTAAAATCGTGGATCCCTACAAAGCTGTTGTTGAAGTTGAAAATTATACTAGAGCAGTAAATCAGATAGCACAGACAACAGTTAGGAGTGTTGTTGGACAGTTCAACTTAGACGAAATACTCTCCGTAACACCTAAAATTAACGAAAGGATCAAGGAGATCATAGATAAACACAGCGAACCATGGGGAATCAATGTCACTACAGTAGAAATAAAAGACATAACACTTCCAGAGAACATGAAACGAGTAATTGGATTGCAAGCTGAGGCTGAAAGGGAGAAAAGGGCTAAAATCATCGCTGCTGATGGTGAATATTTATCTGCTGCTAAACTAGGAGATGCTGCAGACATCATATCAGAACATCCAATAGCATTACAACTCAGAATAATGCAAGTATTAAACCAGATAGCTGTCGAGAAAAACTCAACAATAATATTCCCAGCCCCACTAATGAACAGTATAACGGATATTTCAAATTTCTTAAAAACAGAAAATATGGAAGCTAAGGAACCAAAAGATAGTAATAAGTGATAATATTCTATCTGATAGAGAATTGATCAAGAACGATATCAATTATGAGTTAAGAATTAAAAATCATAATATTATAACTCCAATTCATACCAATAAGTACGATGTCAGGATGGACAGACTTTTCCAAGATAGTACTTGCATGATAATTGATAGCCGCAGGTTCAGCAAGTGGTGCATTAAACTCATATGATAGTTAAGCTAATAAAGGGAATTTATGGGAAGTAATTAAGATTTTATCCCCTGAAGGATTGTAATACCAAAAAAAGTAGCCGAAAAGACAGTACAAAAATAAAAGAAGCCAGTAGTTACACATTTTTATATCTGTTTTTCATTTTCATTGCTTGGTTATTATTTATGCCTTCGGGTATGGAGTAGTAGACTCAACATTCGAGATTTCATCTGCTCAGGGTAACGCTGGACTTTTAGTGAGTAACTCCCCAAATACTGCTTATAATCTGTACCTAGATTGGAAAGATTGAGATCATGCATCACTGTATTATTTAAAGCGATATTCGATCTCTTCAAAAGATTTAATATATT
>PMMY01000018.1 GCA_003162655.1 Methanobacterium sp.
TTATCATCTTGCGGGAAAAAATTGACTCCGGCTCATTTTTCGGGTCAGAAAGAAAGTTCTTACGACTCTGCTGCGATCGATTATGTGTATATTGAAGCAATTAAGCAAAAGCTACTGGGGAATGCAGGGTATGCTATAAAATTGCTGGAACAATGTATTAAGGCTCAACCATCAAATGATGCGGCATATTTCCAGATAGCGCAGATGCTTATGAGTATGGGAGATATCAACAATGGAAAGAAATACGGATTAAAAGCATATGCAATTAACCCACAGAACTTTTGGNNTGGTAAAGGGATTTCCTGAGAAGGAAGATCTCCAGATGAACCTTGGAAACCTTTATGCGGAGAATAAGAAGTATGATAAAGCTATTCTGTTATTTGATAACCTCGACAAAAAATATGGAATTAATGAATCTTCAACAGTTTCATCGATCAAGGTATTAATGGCAGACGGAAAGTATGGAGAAGCTGAAGAAAAAACCAAGCAGCTTATGGAGAAATATCCTGATGTAATTCTTTATGACGGACTTCTGGCTGAGATATACAGCAGCAATGGAGAAAGCGGCAAGGCTGAGGAAGTATATAAAAGGCTGATGGAGAAAAACCCGGATAACCCGGATACGCAACTCTCGCTATGCAACTTCCTTATTAATCAGAAAGATTATGAAGAACTGTTACAGCTTCTTAACAAGGTTATACTGAATAATGATATATCAAGGGAAGAGAAATTAGCATTGTTTTCTAAAATAATAGAAACGCCGGATCTTATCGAGAAAAAGGGAAATGAACTGCAGTTATCAGGCATGGTAATGGAAGCAGTGTATAAAGATGATGATATAGTTTTAATGCTGAGGCCAGAAATCCTGATAGCCGGGAAAATGCTTAAGAATGCAGCCGAGAGACTTGAAGAGATAATAATTAGCAGACCTGATAATTATTTTGCATGGGAGAAGCTGCTCTTTGTTTACCTTGAGGAAAAGGATTTTAAAAATCTGCAGGAAAAAGGTGAAATATGTGGAACGAAATTTAACAGGTCATTCCCGGCTAAAATACTTTATGCAAGTGCTGCAACCGAAAACAAACAATATGATATAGCTCTTGAAGAATTGAGAAAAGCAAATATTCTTGCGGGAGAGAATACCGATATGCTCTTACAGGTACTCTCTTTGAAGGCTGATGTTTATTACAGGAAAAAGGAATATGATAATGCTTTCAGTACATTTGACGAAGCACTTAAAAACAATTCCGGCGACCTGACTATCCTGAATAATTATGCATATTACCTTGCTGAACAAAACATGCGGCTCAAAGATGCCGAGATTATGGCAAAAAAAGTGATTGAAACAGAGAAGGACAATACAACATTTCTTGACACTTATGGCTGGGTATTATACAAAAGAGGAAAAATAAATGAGGCAGCAAGAATCATGCAATCGGTGATTAATAGTGGTAAAGAGCCCGATGCTGAATGGTACGAACATTATGGCTATATCCTGAAAAAGAAAAAATNNATGCTGTTACTAACTGGAACATAGCGTTGAAACTAGATTCTTCAAAAACCAAATTAATAAAGGAAATTGAGAATTGTCAAACAGGTCATTGATATTAATTTTATTAATTGTATTGTCCGGGTGTTCTGTTGTGAATACGGGAAAAACCAGGTTGACATATACATCATTAGTGTCGGTAGCTGATATTGGAGAGATGAGAAAACATAATTTGTCAAATAATGACTTTAGTGTTAAACGGGCAGATGTAGTATTAAAGGTTAACGGGGACGAACAAAAATTCATTACATCTTTTAAATATAAGATTCCGGGAATATGGTTGATAAGCATAAAAAGCAATACAGGAATTGAAGCCGCAAGAGCATTTATAACTGCTGACACTGTGCTGATAAATGACAGGCTGCATAAAAAGATATATTATGGAAAAAGCAACACTTTTGAAGAAAAATACGGGATAGCAGTGAAGACAATTCCGGTTCTGATGGGTGATTTTATAGAAGCAGACAGAAAGATTGACAATTCGATTAACNNGTAGATAAGGAAGTGGCACAATTTGAAAACTTTAGAGTGGAATACTTAATCAGCTGCAGGGAAAATAAGATATTAAGATCAAAAATAATTCACCTGGACAAAGACACGATACGAGTTAATTATTATAAAACAAAGAAGGATGGTAATAATAAATACCCAACTAAAATTATATTCACGGATTCTGAAGCGAATAATATTATGGAAATAAAGATCAGGGATATGGACTTTAATAATATTGACAAAATAGATTTTATTCCGGGAAAAGGGTATGAGAAAGTATTGCTGAAGTGAGATTAAAAATATTATTTATTATTATTCTATTAAGCTGGTTCGCCACTGTTACTGGACAGACAAGAAGTGAATTAGAAGACCNNACAATCTGCTTAAAAATACAGAACAAGAAAAAAGTGCAAGCATAAATTCCCTGAGAATTCTTGGGAACAAAGTTAACCTGAGAGAATCAATTATTTCAGGGATGGGACAGGAAATAGGACTTTTGAATGAAAGAATTGATATTAATCTTCTCGCTATTGATATGATGGAAAGCGATTTGCAGGTATTAAAGGAAGATTATTCGAGGACGATTATTAATTCATATAAATCAAAAAAGATTAATCCGGAAATAGTTTACATTTTATCAGCAAGAGACTTCAACCAGGGATATAAAAGGTTGAAATACTTGCAGCAGGTATCAAAATTCAGAAGAAATGAATCTGAGATTATTTCAGAACTTAAACTTGAGATTGAAGGAACTAAAGAGAGGGNNGACTTGGGAAAGATTTCAGATTTGCGTCATAAGGAAGTACAGCAAAAGGAGCTCCTGCAAGGTGAACAGCAGAGGAAGCAAAAGCTTGTGAAGAAGCTGGGGAATAAAGAAAAGCAGCTAAAGAAAGAACTGGATCAGAAAAAATTAATTGCAGACAGAATTGAAAAAGAGATAGCAAGAATAATAGAAGAGGAAAGAAAGAAAACGAGTAAAAATGAACGAACTCCTGAACAAAAATTAATTGGAGATGATTTTTCTGTAAATAAGGGAAGATTACCCTGGCCGGTGGAAAAGGGGATAATTACAAGCCATTTCGGAGTGCACCAACACCCGGTATTAAAATATGTTACTGAAAACAATTTTGGGATAGAAATTACAAGCTCAGGAAAGACTTCAGCAAGAAGTATCTTTAAAGGAGAAGTAACTGCAATAACGGCAATTTCAGGAGCAAATATGACAATTATAATAAGACATGGAAATTATCTTTCAGTATATACAAATCTTATAAACATTAAAGTTAAAAAAGGAGACAAAGTAGATACGAAGCAGGTCATTGGAGNNCGTTGATCCTGAAATTTGGATAGCAAAAAACTGACCAGGACTGAAACAAATTTCAAATTATTAAGTATAAAGAATCTAATTTGAAGATATGCTGAGACAGCTTATAATCGAATCTGATATAGCCAATCTTACCAAGGTTGAAAATGCGATTGATTCACTGACGAATGAAATAGGAATAAGTAAGGATAGTTACGGAAAAATAATGGTGGCCGTTATGGAAGCAGTGAATAATGCAATTGTCCATGGAAACAAGGCCGATCTGAAAAAAAGGGTTGATATTGAATTCAGGAGTGAAAGAAGAAATTTAAATGTATCTGTAACAGACGAAGGAAAAGGGTTCAAGCCGGGAGAGGTACCAGACCCGACCAGGCCTGAAAATATTGAAGANNAATATTTTTAATGTCAAAGCTAGCAGATGAAATTGAGTTTAACAGGAAGGGAAACAATGTAATATTGAAATTTAAAAATATAGTACCTTGAAGAAAAGGATATTTTATGATGGAATAAAATACAGACTAAGGAATAGCAGGAAGATTCTGAAATTTATTGAGAAGGTTATCGGGGAATACAGAAAACCCAACGGTAACCTTTCTTTTATTTTTATGAGCGATATTGAAATCATTAAAATCAACAGGGAATTCCTGAAACATAATTTTCTTACTGATGTTATAGCTTTTGATTATGAAAGTGGAGATTTACTGGATGGGGAAATTTATCTAAGCATAGAAACTNNAGTTAGTTTAAATGATGAGGTTCTGAGAGTAATGATCCACGGGACGCTTCACATTTGTGGATTTAAAGACTCAACGACAGAAGAGAAAGAAAGAATGGGAGAATTGGAAAATAAATGGCTTATGGAATTGGGAGATTAGATATATGGATTTCAGATACGATTTAATTGTTGTGGGAGGAGGACATGCAGGTTGCGAAGCAGCCCATGCAGCTGCAAAAATGGGTGCAAACACACTGCTGGTAACAATGGATATGACAAAACTGGCTCAAATGTCATGCAATCCTGCCATGGGAGGTATTGCAAAAGGTCAGATAGTAAGGGAAATAGATGCTCTTGGAGGACTTAGCGGAGTTGTAACTGACAAAAGTATGATCCAGTTCAGGATGCTGAACAAATCAAAGGGACCAGCAATGTGGAGTCCCAGGGCACAATGCGACAGGCAAAAGTTTACAAGCGAATGGAGGAAAGAACTGGAGAAGACTGATAATCTTCATATATGGCAGGAACAGGCACAGCAGTTATTGATCGAAAACGGAACAGTGTTAGGAATAGAGACATCTTTCGGCACAAGGTTATACGGAAAGGCAGTAATACTGACAAACGGGACTTTTCTTAACGGATTAATGCATGTAGGGCTTAAAAAGATTAAAGGAGGAAGATCAGGAGATCCTGCATCGTCAGGACTAAGTGAGCAATTAGCAGGAATGGGTTTTTTAGTCGAAAGAATGAAAACAGGGACCAG
>PMMY01000102.1 GCA_003162655.1 Methanobacterium sp.
GGCGGGGGGAAAAGGAACAAGAATACGTCCCCTTACCACTATAAGACCGAAACCCATGGTTCCTGTGGTTAATAGACCCCTAATTGATTATGTGATAGAAACAATAAAAAATTCTGAATGCCAGGAGATAATTATAACCCTAAACTATTTTCAAAGCCATATAAAAGCCCACCTTAAACATGACGATCTGAACATAAAGTATCTAATTGAAAAACGTCCCATGGGAACTGCAGGCGGAGTAATGAAAGCTCTAAAATATATAGATGATACTTTTTTTGTTTTAAGTGGTGATGTTTTAATTGATCTTGATTTGAATAAATTATTAAAATTTCACAGGGAAAAAAAAGCCATGGCAACCATTGTTTTAACAAATGTGGATGATCCAACCCACTACGGTATTGCAGTACTTGACGAAAATCATCAGATCGTAAAATTTCTGGAAAAGCCTTCGTCAAAAGAAGTTTTCAGTAAATTGGCCAATGCGGGTACATATGTTCTTGAACCAGAGGTATTTGATTACATTGAAACTGATAAAGGTGAAATTGATTTTTCAAAGGATCTATTCCCCGTTTTAATTGGAAAAAAAGCAGGGGTTTTTGGATACATCTTGGATGGTTACTGGAACGATGTTGGGAGGCCAGAAACGTATTTAAAAGCCAATTACGATGTTTTAGACGAAAAAATTAGACCCAAACCAACAGGCCATATAATGAAAGAAGGTGTTGGAAGGTTGGGTAACATATGGATTGGAGATGATGTTCACATCGATGAAAGTGTCAGGATAGTGGGTCCTGTGTTTATAGGAGATCACTGTTTTATTGAAAAGGGCTGTACATTAGGGAAGAATACAGTTTTAAACGAATATGTATTTGTGGAAGAGAATTGTACGATTAAAGGTTCCGTAATATTTCCAAATACTCTTATAAAAGCCAATTCTCACTTAAAGGATTGCATAATTGATAAAAAAAGTATTTTGGAAAGATGCAGTGTTATCGGAAAGGGAGCCATTTTAGGTAGTTCAGTGCTGATTAGGCATCACAGCACTATTAGATCCAACACTTCCATATACAACGAAGTGGAAATTTATTCTGATTCTATAGTAGACTCAGATATTCACTAAAATCATTTAAATGAATTTTTTTTGGAGGATAGAGTAATGGTTAAATACATTTATGATATACGGGGAGAAGTGAATTCAGAGATCACCAACAAGTTTGCATCGCACCTAGGCACTGTAATAGGCAACTACTTGGGCCCTGGTGAAAGCGTAGTTCTAGGCAGAGATTTCAACACACCCTCACAGATGATAAAAAGATCCATAAGCACAGGACTTATGTCTGCAGGAATTAACGTCATGGACTTTGGAATTGCCCCGATACCCGTAATACATTATGTGATGAATTTATATCAGACAAAGGTAATGGTCACAATAGCAGAATCAGATCTGAGACCTCAAGATGTGAGTATAAAAATATTCAGCACATTTGTAATTCCATTAGAACAAAGACACGGTGATAAAGTAGCATGGAACTGTATAGGTGAATTAAGATATGCCCATGAGTACAGAGAAGAATATATAAAGGCCGTTTTAAAAAAAGCTGCCACAAAACTCATAAAAAGTAAATCGTTCTTGCTAGTAGCAGACTGTGAAATGGGGATGAGTGCTCCATTCACACCAAAATTATTGAATAAATTGGGCTGCGAAACAGTTACTATAGGTTTTAAGGATACAAAGCATGACTTCAACTTTTCTAAACCTGGGCCTGAGAGGTTATCACTTGATAGTGAAGTCACAACTACTGTTGGAGCTGACATTGGAATAATCCTTGACAATGACCTTGATGGTGTCACCTTCATCGATGAATGTGGAAATATTGTCAGGGACCAGACCATACTTGGTATTTTTGCTAGGGACGCACTAATCAGAGAACATGGAGGTACAGTTGTATCATCAGTAGTTGCTTCAATGTCACTGGATGAAGTGGTATCCCAGTACGAAGGAAAGCTCATAAAAACATCTGTAAACCAAGTATTAAAGGAAGTAATTGATAACGATGCAGTTTTCGGTGGCGATGAACCCGGGATGTATGTTTTCCCAGAATTCCAGACATGCTACGATGCAATCTTTGCTATGGTCCGCATGCTTGAGATACTTGCCCGGGAAGATACAACCCTTTCAAAACTGACCCAAGAAATAGCAGAATATCCTCGCACATTTTTTACGCTAGAATGTGAACACGAAAAAAAAATGAACGTTATAAACACTATTAAAAACAGTTTTGAATTTGGAGAGGACATCAACACAGTAGATGGTCTGAGGGTCGAGATGGAAGATTCATTCATATTGGTAAGACCATCAAGATTCGAACCATTAATAAGAATTTACATAGAATCTAAATCCTCAAAAAAACTGCAAAAATTAACAGCTTCAATTAAAAGGATAATTGAAAATGTTTAAAAAATTAATTTATAGAATTAAAGTAATATGAAGTGATTCCATGGAATACCCCCATGAAAAAGAAATATTGAAGTTCTTAAAGGATAAAAATTTAATTGTGGTTTCTAACAGAGGCCCAATTGAATTTCAACACCACAATAATCATATAAAAATGAAGAGGGGTGCAGGGGGGCTTGTATCAACAT
>PMMY01000154.1 GCA_003162655.1 Methanobacterium sp.
CTGCGACTGACAAACTTATTTCCCTTCAAAAAAAATCTCCATGGCTTATCCTTATATTCTCCTGCATAATCAATATTAACCCTAGGGGAGGATAAAATCTCTTCATCTGTATCTAAATCCTTTTTTGTTTTAATAAAAAGCTCATCTCCACATAAATCTATTCCATTTAGTGAAGTATTTATATCAAAGGCCTGATAGAATTTTGATGGTCCGTTAGTCAAATTTTTCAATTTAAACTTATTTCTGTTTGATAAATCAATATTTCTGCGTCTTGCCATTAACTCAATACCTTTAGAAGGTTCAAGACCCCTTATGAGTACTGCTTGTGGCTTTTTCTCTTTCTCGGTTACAACATTAAGACAGTAATTATAGCCATGCAGTTGGAAAATATGAGCAAATCCTCCTTTTTTATATAGTGGATCCATTGATGGTGTGTGTCGGCCATGATATGAATGTGCTCCTCTGTCTTCTGGACCCAGATATGCTTCTACCTCGACAATCCTGCCTTTTGTTATTCCTTCTGGAGTTTTATGCACTAAGAAACAGCCTAATAATTCTCTAGCAACTATTATAGTGTTTCTAATGTAGAATGATCTTTCAAGTTTCATTTATCTTTTTAATTCTGAATGTCTGAAACAATCAACTAAATGATCATTTACCATGCCAACAGCTTGCATGAAAGCGTAACATATGGTGGGCCCAACAAACTTGAAACCCTTTTTTTTTAGATCTGAACTCATATTTTCTGATTCCGATGTTGATGAAGGTATTTCTTCCATTTTTGTCCAATTATTTTGAATTGGCCTTCCATCAACGAATTTCCATATATAAGAATCGAAACTACCAAATTCCCTTTGAATTTCTAACAATGCAAGTGCATTAACAACTGTAGAACGAATTTTGAGTCGATTACGTACAATACCTGAGTTTTTTACTAATTCTCCTATCTTTTGGTCATTATATGCTGAAACTTTTTTAGGATCGAAATAATCGAATGCAAGCCTATAATTTTCCCGTTTTTTGAGTATGGTTGTCCAGCTCAAACCGGCTTGTGCACCCTCTAATATCAAAAATTCGAAGAGAAGCGAATCTTCGTGGACGGGAACACCCCATTCTTGGTCATGATATTCACTCATCATTGGATTATTGTTAACCCACGGGCAGCGTATTTTCATGAGTTTCTATTTCTTATTAGAATGATATTTACTTTATCCATCCATTCAAAATTTAAAGAAAAAAGGTCAATAAAATCTACTTTTAGTCATTAACATTATTTAACAAATTTTATTAATTCTTAAATTCTAATATTATGCTAGTGAATGGTTTTGAAATTATATTGGGGGTATTGAAACTGGCAAATTCAGATAGTAGTAAATTGGATTTATTGACTGATATGAATAGTATTTTGGTTTTAGTGGATTATCAGCCAACAATGATTAAAAGTGTTGCTTCGGGTGATAAAACCGTTATTAAAAGTGCTGCTGTATATGCTGCTAAAGCAGCTAGAATATTGGATGTTCCTGTAGTTTTATCATCAATCAATCCTAAAAATAATGGTGAGGTTTTTCCTGAAATTACTATACTCTTCCCTGACCAAGAGGTATTTGCAAGGAAAGTTCCAAGCTTCGATGCCTTTGAAGATGAAAGAACTTATAATGCTGTCAAAAAAACAAATAGGAATAAATTAGTAGTTTCTGGATTGTGGACTAGTATGTGCTTTACTTACACAGCACTTCATGCTGTTAAAGAAGGATATGATGTTTATGGATTAATTGACGCTGCAGGCGATTCCACGTTAGATGCGCATAATTATGGTGTCAAAAGAATGTTACAAGCGGGAGTTATTCCTATTACACTCGAATCTTTAGTTTCTGAATGGATGCATGATTGGGAAAATCCAAAATCAGGTGAATTAGTAGCTGAAGTGTATTCAAAGTATGGGGCGATGATTGGCTTTCAATGAAATCGGTTTTTCATTTTTAAATTTATTTTTTAACAACGCACAAGAATTCCTTTTTTCGTCAAATACTCCTTCACCACCTGCACAGGGTACTCGTTAAAATGGAATATACTGGCGGCCAATGCTGCATCAGCTTTACCAATTTCAAAAGCAGCATAGATATGTTCAGGATTTCCAACACCTCCAGATGCAATAACTGGGATATCCAGGTTTTCGCTCATGACTCTGGTAAGCTCAAGGTCATATCCATCTTTAGTTCCGTCACGATCCATGCTGGTTAATAGTATCTCTCCTGCACCACGTTCCTGACATTCAATTGCCCATGATATTGCATCTATGCCTGTGAATTCACGACCACCATATATGCTGCAATCAAACCAGCAATAGCCCTTTTCTGTTTTAATAGTTATCTTCTCAGATTTTTCTGATGGATCATTAACGTATCTCCGTTTGGCGTCAATACCAATGACACACGCCTGTGATCCTACCACTTTTGATGCTTCATTTATAAGATTAGGGTTTAATATGGCTGCTGTGTTGGTTGAACACTTGTCAGCACCGGCTCTAAGCATATTAACATAGTCTGAAGGTTTTCTTATCCCTCCACCAACACATATAGGTACAAATACATTTTCTGTGGTAGCTTTGATCACCTCGGCCATGGTCTCCCTTCGTTCGTGAGATGCAGTTATATCTAGAAATACAATTTCGTCAGCTCCATCTTCATAATAACGTGTTGCAAGTTCAACAGGCTCTCCAGCATACCTTATCTGTTTAAATTCTATCCCTTTAACAACCCTACCATTGGGAACGTTAAGGTCGCAGTCAAGACATGGTATGATCCTTTTTGCCAGCATTTTTACCTCATTCAAGTCTTATTAGACTATTGATTAATTTATAACAATTATTTAAGTATTTAGATTTTATTAGATATTTGTTTTATAATAACATAACCATTTATAATTAATAAAGATCAAAAGTTCGATGTTGTTTTCTTACAAATTTATATCATCGAATCGATATATTTACAAATATAAGAATCTGATTTAAATTAATTATAATAAATAATTAAAAATTTGGGCCTGTAGTCTAGCCAGGAATATGACGTGGGACTTCGGATCCCAAGGTCGGGGGTTCAAATCCCCCCAGGTCCGCTTTTAAATAACTATTATTGAAATTTTACGTTTTATTAATTTTATCTTTCTAATTTTAATAATTTTGTCAATTAATATTTTAATATCTTTTTTACAATATTTTGGCATTAATACCTCTTCAACCATCATCAAAAACTATAAATTCCTTGAAATTCAATTTAAATTAACATTTATTAAATAGATCACTACAAATGATACTAAAATATTTTTAAGCCATTTTATGGAAGTTACTAAACAAAACTAATTGAATAATATCTAAAAAATTGAATTTAAGGTGAAATAATGGGTAAAGAATCGTTACCAACCGTTTTCATATCTCATGGACCACCATCTTTATTGTTGGAGGATATTCCTGCGAGGGAGTTTTTGAAGGATCTTGGAAAAGTTTATAGAAATGTCAATACAGTAATATGCATATCTGCACATTGGATGACTACAAAACCCACTGTTAGTGCTGTTATGAAACATGAGACTATATACGACTTTTATGGGTTTCCACCCGAACTTTACCAATTGAAATATCCTGCAATGGGAGATCCTGAGCTGGCACAAAAGACAGCTAATTTGATAAAGAATGCAGGACTTCCCTGTGAAATTGACTACAAACGTGGATTGGATCATGGTGCATGGGTTCCAATGATGTTGATGTTTCCAGAGTTAGAAGTACCGGTTTTCCAGCTTTCAATCCAACAGCACATGGATCCTGAAGAACATTATATTCTTGGTAATGTTATTGAATCTCTTCGTCATGAAGAAGTTTTAATATTGGGTAGTGGTGGTGCTGTACATCCTCTGGGTTACGCTCCACTAAGACCTGGTGCAGAAACAGATCAATGGGCATATGAGTTTGATTCGTGGCTCACTAAATCAGTTATTGATGGAGATTATGAATCAATCAAAAATTATGCTAAGACTGCACCTTATCCCGAAAGGGCACATCCTTACCCCGATCATTTCATGCCACTTATTACANNTGGTTCTGGGGAGACATGGGAATGGGAGCTTATGAATTTCATTAATTAACACAATAGTAAATCTTTTAACTAAGGGGCTAGCAAATGAAATCAAATAAAGACAAACCAAAGATTAGAATACTAAAAGATGGACCTTACATTGTTTCAGGTGGGGTGCCACTTATTAAACAGGGAATAGGCACTGATGATGAAGGTAATTCGTATCAATGGATCATGGAAGTTACATACCCTTTGAAAGACACTTACTCCCTTTGTAGATGTGGAGAGTCTAAAAATAAACCATTTTGTGATGGTACTCATTTAAAAATTGATTTTGATGGGACTGAAACAGCCACTAAAAAACCCTATATGGTCGAAGCCGTTGATACAGACGGACCTGTCTTAACATTAACAGATGTATGGCCATTATGTGATCATTCACGTTTTTGTCAACGGGCAGGTGGTATAAGAGAATTAGTAGCAAATTCAGATGATCCTGAAGCTAGAAAGACGGCTATTGAACAGGGAATGAACTGCCCTTCTGGTAGGTTGGTGGTTTGGGATAAAGAAACAGGTCAAGCAGTAGAACCTGAGTTTGAACCTTCCATTGCAATGATACATGATCCTCAAAAAAAGTGTGAAGGGCCTATATGGGTCAGGGGAGGTGTTCCAATAGAATCTTATAATGGTGACACTTACGAAGTTCGTAATAGGGTAACACTATGTCAATGTGGTAAATCTGAAAACAAACCATTCTGTGATGGTAGTCATTGGCTTTCCAAGGAAATGCTGGAGGAATGGAGGGCTAAATGGGATAAAAAAGAGGATTAATATAAAATTTTTTCAGAAGAAAACAACTCAAAAATATGAGTGTCCAATTGATGTTCTTCTATAAACTTCTTGGATAGGAGTTTGTATTTTATATTGCTAAATTTTTTTTGATATAGGAGTTTTTAGAGATTAGAATAGATATATCTTATACCATTTGATTTTTATTAATCTCTAACAATTGCTTCTTTAAAGAACGGGGGTATTAAGTCTCTGTACATTCGTCCAGTCATCAACATTCTTATGTTACTGTCTAATATGTATGTTTCACAATAATCATCTTCTGCACGCATCCCACGTCCATAAGCCTGTACTAGTGTCATAACAGTTTTATAAGCATACCATTTAGGGTCCTGTGCTTTTCTATATTTTATCTGTTGATCTCCAAGATATGGGAATGGTATTTTATATATAACCTGGAATTGACACTTCTCATATGGCAGGTCAACACCTTCACTCATTGAGGGACTGACCAACACTAAGGGTTCTTTACTCTTCTCAAAAAGGCGGAGTTTATATTCCCTGTCAGCACTTTTATGGTCCATGAGACGTTTATCTTTAATATGCTTCATAATATACTGTTGGCACTTGTAGTTATGTGTGTGTATTAGTCCCTTTTCGTATTTATGGTGTTCAATTATCTTTTCAAGTATCGGAATCGTTTTAGGGGCAGTACGTTTAATTGCACGTTGTGACATGGGCCCAACTGTTTTAAGATGGACTGGTCGCTCTGATGCTGGGAAAGCACTTTTAATACTCAAGTAGTAGACTTCTTCAGGATTTATTCCAAGCCATTTGCAGAATAGTTCTTGGTCCAGTATAGTAGCACTCATGAACAAACAGACATCAGCATATTTAAAAAGCCTGTCATTGGTATAAACGTCTATCTTAAGTGGTTTAAAGGTAATTCCCCCTTCTGACCCGTCAACTACCCAATTCTTAGGATTTACTTCCAAATTTGTCATAAGTTCGCTTAACCTGAGTTTTGTTCTGTTTATCCTATCTGCCTTGTTTTTTGGCATTTTTGTAAGACTTATGTCCTTGTAATCTTGGTATAGTGATTGTATGAAAATTATCCATTCCTTGGGATCTGAATATGTCATCATACTGCGGGGTATACTTTTTTTCACGTCTTTTTCAAGCACTTTATTGGACAAGTGGACTTCCATTCTGCGCATTAACTTGTCTTCTATGTTATGGGCCTCATCAAGAATTATGAGGTTCCTTTTACCAAAATGTTGAACATATGCTAGTTCTAATAGTGCGTAATCGTAATTCATTAAAGTGATGTCACTTTCAACTGCCCTAGCTTTTTGATTCCAATAATTACACCTTTCGTTTGATCGGAAATATATGGGTGTACCATGGGCATCGTTAAAAGCGAACATTCCCTCTTCAAATGGGGATTTGGTTATTCCATAATCGCATACAAAGTTTTGGGAACTTGGAATAGTCTGACAGGTACCTGAATCGCATCTATCATCGAAGCTCGAATCCCTGCATGTGAAGTTTCCTCGACCTTTAACCAGGGGAAAATCAAATTCAACAGCATATTGGGATTGTAATTGTTTGGTCATGGTAAGTATGTACGCAGGATGATATATATTTGCTAATGTGGTTGCAATTGCAGATTTCCCTGTTCCTGTTCCTGCTTCGAGAATAATGTACCGATAACCATTATCTATCGCATCTTTGATCCTGGTGATTATTTCAAACTGGCCTTTACGAGGATCTGAAAATGGGAAATTTTCAATTATCTCTTCATCTACATCAGGGTACATCCTTTTAATCTCAGAAACTTTTGTTTTGGATATTTTAGTATTAATATACCCTTTGCTGCCAATTTTATTGCAAACACACCGCGCTTTTATCATTCCACACTTTTCACAGAAGAAACCACTTTCCATAGAGACTTATATTTATTGATAGTTGTACAAAAATGAAACCTTAAGGATGTTAAAATTTTAAAAAATATAATAAAAAGAAANNAGGAATATTACCATAATTAAATTAATTTAATAAAAATTCAATTTGAACCTAAAATTGATAAATAAATTGACAACAAATTCACAGGTGTTTTTTAATATGAAACAAGGAAAATTATTCGGAATTGGTGTAGGCCCAGGCGACACTGAACTTTTAACAATTAAAGCCGCTAAAATACTAAAAAAGGTCGATGTTGTCTGTTCTCCCAGATCTGCAGAATCTAAACGTAGTTTAGCACTTTCAATAGTACAACCGGTTTTAAATGATCGTGTTGATAATTATGAAATTTTAGATCCTCTTTTCCCAATGATAGAAGATAAATCGGCTCTGAAAACATATTGGGATCAAGCTGCTGACATCATATCCAATGAACTGGACAAGGGAAAGGATGTAGCATTTATTACATTAGGAGATCCAACGATCTACAGTACATTTTCATATGTTGCTAAGAGATTGGAGAAATTGGATTTTGAAATTGAAGTTATACCTGGTATTACATCATTTACAGGTTGTGCTGCCGCGGCAGGAATTTCGCTTGGAGAGAAAGATGAAATTGTGGTAATTGTTCCAAAGGTGGACGATAGATTAGCCAGTATACTGGAATATGGGGATACCTTTGTAATTATGAAAACATCAAGGCATTCTAAAATCCTTGAAGAGATTGTTAGTCAAGATAAAAGATGTAAATCTATTATTTCCGTTCAAAATTGCAGTATGAAAGATGAAAATGTTTTTGAAGGGTTTTCTAATGATAAAAAATATTTATCCACCACTATTGTAAAATTTAGGGATTTAAAATGATGGTTATTACATTTACTATTACTCAGTAATTTTCTAGTTTTCTGTCTGTCTGTTTACAATGAAACAACAGTAATCATCACCTTTAGCATAGCATTTGACTTCTTCCACACTCAAATCTTCGGAAAAATGAGCTGAAAACAGAGCTTCAAGTATGCCCGAGTCGAATGCACATGCTGATCTACCTATCTTAGGTAGGTCTTCACATTCAAAGCAATCATATGCTCTTATGGTCAGAGGTTCTAGATTTTCAATTTTAAGACGTCCAAGTTTATTTTTTTTCCAGAACTGGGCTATGTTTTTAACCATAGCCTCTGTTTGAGATTCTTTTAATTTTTCGTAGAATGTTGAACCTACTTTAATTCCTGCATTGTGTAATATGGGGTCTATGTTAAAACCTTCTTCCATCAAGGCCACTCTTATAGTCCTGAAAACAAACCTGAAAAATTTGAAGGGATCGTTTGATTCTATAACATTTTTATTGATGTAGTTGTCCATTTCGTTTTTAAAATTACTTTCACGGGACAAACCACATACGTAGCTTGATTTTATAAAGAATATTTTAATTCTACCATCAGTTGGATGTGGTTTAGATTTGATTATACCCATATCAACAAGGTCGTGTAGATGGGTGGAGATTGTAGCTTTAGATTTCCCTGTTAAAGATACGATCTCTGCCCCGCTTCTCTCTTTTTCTTCTAGAATAGATAATATTCTGGCTTTAATGGGACTTTCAATGATATTAACCCCACTTTGTGTTCCAAATATCTTTATCTGGTCGTTTGTGTTGATTTTTTTCAGTTTTTCATTGTTCATAATTGCCATGTTTGATGTTGTTAAACCAACTATATAATGGTTCGTATAGTTACGAACGTAACATTTATATATGGGTTGTTTGTATACAACCATACAACATAAGGTTCGTATGTTTACGAACCAGGTATGTATTTTTATGTTTATAAAAAAAATCGGAAGGTTAATATGAAGATGAACTCGAACTTTGTTTTGAAATGGGTAGACTATTGGTAAAGGAGTAGATCAATTAATATTTTATTTTCTTTTATTAAATCAAATTTAAAAAAATTTGGAGGAGTTAAAAAATGGAATTAATAAACGAACATGAAATAGGTGTATGTAAAGGCACAGAAATGGAAAAAGATGTTAAAGCAAACTTTGAGGGTGAATGTGCAGAAGTTGGGATGTACCTGGCAATGGCAAGATTAGCCCAAAGAGATGGACTTCCTGAGGTTGCAGAGGTTCTGAAGACCATAGCATTTGAAGAAGCAGCACATGCAGCTGTATTTGCTGAAATGAACGGTGTTATATCCTCATCACTCAAAGAAAATCTTGAAATGATGATTGAAGGGGAAACAATGGCTAACAACGAAAAAAAAGCTTCTGCTAAGAAGGCTAAGGTTGAAGATATAGATCCTGCCCACGACTTCTTTGATGAAAGTTCTAGAGACGAAGCAAGACACGCGCGAATGTTGAAAGGTTTACTTGAAAGATATTTCTAAATACTTTCTTTTTTTAATTTAAATTTATTGAATAATATGAATTTAGATTATTTTATATTGATAAATCAACTATTTATTTTGTCAAGGGCATCCTCTGCAGCAAGTACTATGGGATCTACAACCATTGAAACAGGAGGTGCATATGAAAATTCCATTTCTGTAATTTCATCACATTTAACGCCTTTTGCAATTGCCAGTGCCATTGTATCAACTCTTTCTGCTACTGTTTCCTTTGCTATTATCTGACAACCTAAAATTTTCCCCCTTGGATTGCAGACGAGCTTAATGTCAATCGGTTTGCAACCTGGATAGTATCTTGCCTTAGTTAAAGCACGACTTCTCCCTATAATAACTTCTATACCATTTAAGTTAGCAGAAATTTCTGTTAAACCTACAGCACCTATTTCAAGTTCACCAATCTTGGATACAACAGAGTTAAAAACTGGTCTGAAAATAGCATTTCTACCAATTATATTTTTAGCAGCAACCTTACCCTGACGCACTGCTGTTGTTCCAAAGGGTGATACAGTTTTCTGTCCAGTGATTCCATCATAAACTTCTACACAATCACCCACCGCGTAGATATTAGTAACTGATGTTTCCATTCTCTCGTTTACAGTAACTCCCATGCTTCCAATAGCGCACCCTGCCTGTTTTGCAAGTTCAACTGAAGGCCTGATACCCGTCGATAATATAACAAGGTCTGCATCAACACGTTTATTTCCAACAACAACTGTTTCAGCCTTTTCATCTCCAGAAATATTATCTAGGGCCCGCTCAAGAATAATATTAACTCCAACACTTTCAAGATACGCCTGTACTTTAATTGCCATATCTGGGTCTAGAGATCTTGGGAGTATCTGAGACAGCATTTCAGTAACGGTTACATCTATACTGAGCTGTTTAAGACCATATCCAAGTTCAAGACCTATTGCCCCTGCACCTACAACAACTGCTTTTTTACTTTTCTCTGCCCAACTTTTTATTTTTTCCCCGTCTTCAATGGTTCTCACCTTGAAAACCCCATTCAAATTGGTTCCTTCAACAGGAGGTATAAATGGGGATCCACCTGTAGCAATAACTAAGTAATCATAACTTAAAATTTCATTAAAACCGTTTTTTATGGAAGTTTGTGTATCTTTAGGCCTATATCGAACATAATTTTCTGATGATACTACTTCAAATACTTCTGAATCGGTTATGATTTTTATACCACGTTCACCATAGTATTCTGGTGTGTGCATAACGATTTCTTCAAATGATTCTATTTCTCCACCAATAACATAAGGAATTGCACATTGGGAATATGCTACCTGGTTTTCCAGAGTTACAACAATAATTTCTGCTTTTTTTGAAAATTTTCTTATATGTGAAGCTACTGTTAGTCCACCAGCACCACTTCCTATTATAACAACTTTCATCCTTTTTTACACCCTTTCGAAGTATTTTTTTTAAGCATGATTGGGACATACACTTTTTTTAGAAGTTTCTAAATTTTATAATATTNNCTTTTTATACTTTGATAGTATAATTTTATATGAGACATTTAAATATAACCATGAATCTTGTTCATGTTAAAATAATTAAATAGATTAAAACTATATTTATGGAGATAAAGCATGTTAAAGATAGTAATAGTTACTGATGGCAATTATGGAGATAGAACATACAACATAATCTGCAAAAAGTTTGATTGTGAGTTTATTGAGATTGAACAACCCGATGGCATGTTTATAGAAGATGTGGAGATTCCTTCAGATGCTATGAAAATGCTTGAAACTGCTGATTTGATTATAAGCTATATTTTACACCCTGATCTAGTATTAGAGCTAGTTGAACAGCTCCACGACAAGGTGGGATGGATAATTGTGGGAGCATGGAAAGGTGAAGGTTTTAAAAATCAATTGGAGCAATACGAAAATGTTAGTTGTCCTGAAAACATGTGTGACCTTGAGGAAAATGGAGATTCTGTTTTTGACGAATTCGTATCTAAATTTGGAAAACCTATAGTAGAAATCGATTGTGAGGGAAACAGGGTTTCAGAAGTTAGGGTATTAAGGTCATCTCCGTGTGGTTCAACATTTTTCGTAGCAGAAGAGATGGTTGGTGAGGATATCAATAATCTTCCAATAAAAGCTGGACTAAAACTTCAACATTATCCCTGCCGAGCTCCTAAATTGAGGTTGTTTGTTGACGAGTGTAAGAAGGAAATAGCATCTAATTTCCATAGAGATGCATTTGAAGATGCAATAGAAAAATATAATCAAAAGAATTAGAATACTATTTTTTTATTTTTTTAGGATGAATTGAGAGAGAATATCGTGAATTTAGAAATATAAATGGATACTATCCTTCATTATTATTCATGCACAATTATTTATTTGAGAACATTCCATAGAAATTATCATGGTTGATACTTCGCATGAAGAAAGCAAGACCCTAACAATTATACTAACAGAGGGTCCTTACAGATCTCAGTACGTAGAAATGGCCCATAACATTGCAGAAAGTGCACTTAATAATGGATATGGAGTTAATTTATTTTTATATATGGATGCGACTCATATTCCGAAAAAGAATCAAAATCCTCATTCATTCCCTAACGTTGGAGAAAGATTGAAACATTTAATAAAGAAAGGTGCCATTGTAAGGGCATGCGTAAGATGTGCAACAGCTAGGGGACATGCATGCGATAAGACTTCTTACTTAAGTGGTGTGTCGATAACAAGTGTCTATGACATTCCAGGATGGGTTAGTGAGAGTGATAAGGTTATAACACTTAGTGGTTAAAATGGATTCCGTTTTAATAATAGTTGATAAAGCTCCATATGGTTATGAAGATACTTTCAGTGGCTTTTATGTAGCCATTGCGTGCCTTAATAGGGGAATGAAAGCAGATGTTCTACTTTTAGGGGATGGTGTCTACTCAGCAATTAAAGATCAGGAACCTGGGGGAAGTGTAGATTACCCTAAAGTTGGTGAACTTTCATACTTAGTTTTTCCTGAAGGAAGTATATTTGTTCATAAAGAATCTATGCAGGATCGGGGAATTGAAGAAGATGATCTTGTTGAAGCAGCACAGATAATTAATGATAATAAACTTTACGAGTTAATTAGTTCTAAAACTAAGAATACGGCTTTCATACGAATATAAATGGTATCCTATTTAAAAAAATATTTATCTAACGATATTAACTGTGGGTGTAACAATCGGAGTGGATTAAAATGGAGATTGATGAACTCGAATATGAAATATTTGAGGACGGCCCCATAGTAAAGAAGGTGACCATTCAAGAGATGAGACCATGTATTGTAGCAGAAAACATGATCAGGGTCCTAATGCAGTTAGATTCTGAAATAGGTGAAGTTATACCTGTATTAATAACCAAGTATCCTCCTGGCAAAGTTAATTACATTGAGAATAAGAAAATCTTGACGTTGAATATATACAAAAGGCTTGTTACACTTTATCCATCTGGCAAGATCAGCATGAATAAAACAATCGACAAAGAAGATGCGTTAGAAGTAGTTACTGAGATTATGAAAGTCATTAATGAAGCATACAACGAAATTAATAGTGGAGATGTAGCTAATTATGACGAACTCCGCGAAAAACTCTCGAACATAGGGCCTTTATCACTTTACAACTGTTTACCAAAAACAGACTGTGAAAAATGTGGGGAGAAAACTTGTATGGCTTTTGCAATTAAACTACTTTCAGGCGATGTAAAACTTGATAAATGCACACCAATTACAGATGATCTCCCTGATGATGCTGTTTCATGTTTGGAAGATCTTTTAGGCACTCAGATAATGCAAACAATGGGTTGGAAGAGATAATAATATTATATGAGATTTCGATAATCAATAAGGGGATATAGATGAAATTAGGCTTCATTCTAACAAAAACACCCTCAGAAGAAGGTTTTAGAACATTTTTAAGATTTTTAGAGATTTATATTGCAAATGA
>PMMY01000258.1 GCA_003162655.1 Methanobacterium sp.
AAATCTTAAAATCTTTTTGATATACAATTAATATAAAGATTGACATTTATTAATTAGAGAAATTTCCTAAACTTTAAGTATTACGAATTTATTAAAATGTTAAGAGTAATTATGAAGAATTTGATTAATTTAACTAAATAGGATGAGATATAATATCAAGTTGATCATCCTATAAAAATTTAAATCCCTATGGTAAAAAATATTAAATGCAGGAAAAGCCGATTATCAGAAAATTAGTAGAATAAAACAGTTTTTAGACTTTTAAATTTGTGTGGTCATATGAAGTACAATCCAAAATTGAATATGATTATTAATGGACATGAATTTAGTTATAAAATATTTGAGACACTTGAGTGCATATCAAAAACATGGTCACAACGAAAGGCAGCAAAAAGGCTCGGAATTTCACATTCTGTTTTAAACCGTCGTATAAAAGAATCCGAAGAAAAATTTGGTTTTAGACTGGTTGAAACAACAGGCGCTGGTTCTGGTTTGACTGAAAATGGTTTAAAAATTCTCAGTAAATATGAACGATATATGAAGAGATTGGAAAATAGGGAAAAACCAGTTATCTGTGGTGGGTATATATCGGCCGGTCTGATAGAAGTCTTAGCAGATAAATATCCCCTCGATGCAACAATATACCGTACTGATGATGAAAGTGCTCTTGAACTCGCCCGAAAGGATATGGTAGACATTCTAACCCTTGATGATCCTGTTCGTGCATTTATGTATGATTTAGACTTCACCCCGGTTGCATACGACTACCTGGTACTCGTATCCAATCACGATACATCAATAAACAGTGTATTCGATTTAAATGGGAAAAATTTCATAGAAGTGCCAGGATCATCTCAGCGACTGGCATGGAACACTATGGATAACATGAAAATCGATTATCAGATAGTTGAACTGGTTAAATCTCCATATAATGCTTTAAATATCATAAATAAAAATAAAGAACTGTTCACATTTCTTAACAATAGTTTTTCAAATGGTTCAGATATTTTAAAGGATGATACCAAACATTTAATAAGTCTTGTTTTATGTAACAACGAGAATACAGTTTTAAAAGATTTTGTAAATTATATAACCGGGGATGGTCAGGAAACAATAGAAAAACAGGGTTTCATGAAGATTTAATCCTTGAATCATCTAAAATCTAAATTTCAATCCTATACACTTAAGATTATTTTATTTACTAAATTCTGAAGTTATTTAATCAAAAATATTTAGGTTAATTTTAAATATTTCAAAAATAAAAATATGGCGGGTGATTGATTGAGCAATAATTCTGATTTACTAGCAATTGGACACACAGCATTTGATTACATAATACAAGTAAAGGAATTCCCTCTACCTAACTCTTCTACAGCAATAAACAAGATGCAAACGTTATATGGAGGGGCTGCTGCCAATGTAGCTGTAGTTGCATCAAGTTTAGGACTGAAATCGTCACTTATATCAGCCGTTGGTAATGACTTTATTGGATCTGAATATCAAAACAAATTGAAAACCCTGGGGATAGATACACAGAACATGATAGTTGTAGAAGATGAAAAAACTCCAACAGCATTCGTTCTAACTGATTTTAATAATGATCAGATCAGCTATTTCTATTGGGGAGCAGCTTCTAAATTTAAAAGTTCAAACCCGTCATTTGAAGCTATTAACAGGGTAGATGCTGTACACTTGGCAACGGGAGACCCTGGTTTCAATAGGAGATCTGGCGAAGTTGCCCATAAAGCGGGAAAGCTTATATCATTTGATCCCGGTCAAGATCTTCATATGTACTCCAAAAACGAGCTTGAATCTGTTATAAAAATCTGTGATATTCTATTTGGAAATCATCATGAAATAAAACGGATCCAAGAAACCTTAAAAATGAGTATAGATGATTTAAGAAATTTTGGACCAGATATAGTAGTTATTACCCTTGGAAAAGATGGTAGCTCTATTTGTACAGAAGAAAAAATTGATATAGATGCAATAATCAGAGATACAGTAGACCCAACTGGAGCCGGAGACTCCTATCGTGCCGGATTTTTAAATGCGTATTTAAAGGGAGAAGACCTTGAAACATGTGGCAAATTTGCATCTTCAGTTGCATCATTTGTTGTTGAAGCTGAAGGATGTCAAACCAATGTTCCAAACGAGAGTATGGTTAGGGAAAGAATGGAAGATATGTGGAAATAAAATCTCGAAAATAGATCAAAATAGAAAGTCTAGTAAAGTATAAGAAAGGTAAGTTAATAGTATCATTCGACATAAATGATCCTTGGTTTGTTTCATGTAACTTTAACAATACCTATTTTTATGTTGAGCATAAATCATAGATTTTAATGTGAACATGGTCTAATTAAGCTTTAGAATGATTTTGATATTCAGAACTGAACAGAACGGATTAAAATCTGGTCGGTATATAATTAAAAAATAAATGGTGATTCTATGACACAGATGGACGATGCAAAAAAAGGCATAATTACAGAACAGATGAAAGCAGTTGCAAAAATCGAAAATGTAGACGAAGAGTTTATCAGAAAGTCAGTTGCACAGGGAACAATAGCGATTCCAAATAATATTGGAAGAGATGTTAAACCGGTTGGTATCGGAGCTGGCCTTAGAACAAAAGTAAATGCAACCATTGGAACTTCCACAGACATAAATGATATGGATATGGAAGTTACAAAAGCCATGATAGCTATGGAAAACAAAGCAGACACGCTAATGGAACTCAGTGTTGGAGGAGATTTAGATGCAATTAGGAGAAAAATACTGAGCATTTCAGACCTTCCAGTTGGTAGCGTGCCGCTTTACCAAGCTTCAATCGAATGCATACGTGAACATGGAGCAGCAATATATATGGAAGAAGATGCCGTCTTTAAGGCTATAGAGACTCAGGCCAAAGATGGTATAGATTTCATGGCCATACATTGCTCAGTAAATAAAGAAACCCTCAGAAGGCTTAAAAGACAGGGCCGTGAAGGAGGTCTTGTGAGCCGAGGGGGGGCATTCATGTCAGCCTGGATGGTTCACAATGAAACTGAAAACCCATTATACAAGGATTACGAATATGTACTCGATATTGCAAAGGAATATGACTTTGTAATAAGCCTTGCAAATGGTATGAGGGCCGGTGCAATAGCTGATTCGACAGACAGGGCACAAGTACAGGAACTGATCGTTCTTGGTGAACTGGTTGATAGAGCAAGGGAAAGAGGAGTCCAGACAATAGTTGAAGGTCCTGGACACATTCCACTAAATGAAATAGCAACAAACGTCATGGTACAGAAAAAACTATGCAACAATGCACCATTTTACATGCTGGGACCAATTGTAACAGACATAGCACCAGCTTACGATCATATAGTTTCCTCAATTGGAGCAGCACAATCAGCTTCAGCTGGAGCAGACTTCATATGCTACGTTACACCCGCAGAACATCTTGCACTTCCAGGACCTGAAGATGTGAAAGAAGGGATAATAGCTAGTAGAATCGGGGCTTATGTGGGGGATATGGCCAAAGGAATACACAACGGTGAACTAGACCTTGTTATGGCAAATGCACGTAAAAAACTAGACTGGGAAGGTCAGTATGCTGCTGCCATCTGCCCTGCTGATGCCAGAGCCATAAGAGATGCAAAACCACCAGAAGATCCTGANNTGGATGATGCAAGTCAAGATGTATTTGACTAAAATCCAACCTTTTTAAAAACAAAAAATATTTCATTTTTCATCTTTTTTAGGATCTAATCATTATTTTAAAAACGTACTAAGATACTTATTATTTGAAATAATGATACACAAATAAGAATAGTAAAATTTTTATTTCAAGTATTAATTCATATTTTATACTAATCAAATAAAGAAAATTTAATAATCAGTCTTATCAATTCTTAAGTCTATTAAATCGAAGGTGATGTAATTGAAACATTGGATCGAAAGGATCGCAGATGAGCTAAATGAAAAAGATGTCCATGAGCACGTTATTACAAGTGGAACATCCATATCAGGATCTATACACATAGGAAATTCATGCGATATATTCATAGCAAACGCAGTTACCAAAGCCCTTAAAAACTTGGGCGCTAACTCCAAGACCATATGGATAGCAGATGACCATGACCCACTTAGAAAAGTTCCTTACCCTCTTCCAGAGTCCTACCAAAAGTATCTTGGTATCCCCTACTCTAAAATACCATGTCCAGAGGATTGTTGCTCGAATTTTGTTGAACACTTTGAAAAGCCATTATTAAGCATTCTTGAAAAATTTGGGATTGAACTTGAAGTTTACTCAGGCGCAGAAATGTATAAAGAGGGGATTTATGACGAATATATCAGAATAGCTCTAGAAAAAGCATCTGAAATAAGAGAAATCTTTAATAAATTCAGGGAACACCCCTTAAAAGACAACTGGCTTCCTTACAATCCAATCTGTAAAGAATGTGGTCGTGTTAACACCACCTATGCCCACAGTTACAAAGAAGATATAGTTAATTACAGCTGCAAATGTGGCCATAAAGGTCAAATGGATATAAAATCAGGAAATGGGAAATTAACATGGCGTGTAGAGTGGGCTGCAAGGTGGAAAATATTTGGAACTACTTGTGAACCCTTTGGAAAGGATCATGCCGCAAGCGGGGGATCTTACGACGTAAGTAAAATAATATCGCATGAAATCTATGATTATGAAGCACCGTATCCCATTCCCTACGAATGGATTACACTAAAGGGGGAGGCAATGTCCAAATCCCACGGAG
>PMMY01000209.1 GCA_003162655.1 Methanobacterium sp.
CTCCCCAAACATTTTTTTCCATTTTTCTGTTACGAAGTCCAAGTCCACCTCGATTGTTCCATTAACTAGGTTGTCTGCATGGGCAACGATCTTCTCCTCCAAAGTATGAGGCATATAATCTCCTGGAGGGAGTCCCAGTATTTCAGCTTCTTTTGGAGGTATACCGGCACCAATATGTTTGATGGTTATGTTAATAATCTCCTCTGGAAAATTCAGCTTTCTTAGTATTTCTGCACCTACAAAAGCGTGTTTTATTGTATGGGTCCTCGTTCTACCGATATCATGAAGCATAGCCCCTGTTTCAATCTGAAACCTATCTGGACTGGATCCATTTTTATCCTTAAAATTAGAAGCCATATCTAGAGCTTTAATCGATACTGCTCTAGAATGTTCGATTATATGAGGTGGACAGTTGAAATCTTTTAATGTTTTAATCGGATTTAAACTCAAAGGTGCCCCTCAACAATAATAGTTGTTTTTTAAATTATATTAATAAAAAAAATTTACAAAAAAATGATGAATTTCATGTTATTTTTTCCATCATCTGTTTGAGTTCCACTATTATGGTGGAGTTGTCCTGATATTCAAGTGAACCGCCACATTTTGGACATTCGAAGTTGTTTTCTGATGCTTCTTCAAATTTGTATCTATGTCCATTTACACGGCATAAAAAGAACATGTTTTCTTCTTCGTACTCCAAAGATTCTTCAATTTCTCTGGAAAACTTTTCATATTTCTTGCTTATTATATCTGATACCTTTTCCTGCTCAAAATTCCAGCTGTAAGTGTACCACTGTGTTTCAGGATCCTTGCTCCTTTTGTAAGTTGCTATTCCTGCATCGTATAATTTATATAACACCCTTCTTACAATGTTCAGCCTAATTTCAGTTTCTTCTGCAATTTCTTCATCTGTTGTTTTACCTTTCAGCATACATTCAATGATGGAAACACTGCTTTTTTCATCATTGGTAATGTCCATAAGAATTTCCTGAACTGTTGGATCGCTAAGCATTTCAGCCCCTCCTTTACTATCGACATGTTTAACTTCGGATCATGGAAAATACTCAAATTAAAGCAGATTCATTCTTCTATGTAATATTAGAAGTTTTAATGGAAGTTATGAATCATAGAGTACTCTTACAGGTAGAACTACACTAATTAATTTAATTAGAGATAATTACAAAACACTGCTCCAATATCCAAAGTTATGATTTTCAGACTCAATTACAAAATACTAAATTTAAACGAATGCATATATGAAAACTTTAGCTTCGCATACAATTTGGTAATGTAACTTTGGTAGTGATCTGTATGCATCAAATAGTATTTATAATTTGTTGAAGCCTATTTATGTCATGAAAAAAAGGCTTAATAAGGGTCAAGAGAGCTTTCTAACTATAATTGCAGGGGTATGTACTACAGAATCAAGCATCTCAACTGTTACACCTTTAATATCCCCTTTAAAAACATTTTTCATATCGTATACAGTTTCTATATCTTTTTCATTATTTTTATGGTAATCTTCTGCTATTTTAGCTATTTTAAGTGCATTTTCAAGTTTTTGAGGTCTAGAAACACCCAGTGGTGTTGGTCCCAATAATTTAGCAAACCTCCCAAGTAAATAGCCAAAAATTCCGAGATCTGATCTTATACCATTCAATGCAATTGGAAGGGAAGTGAATTTTCTTCCCATTATCTCATAACTTGCATCTGTGTCAATTATCATTACTGTAACATCTAATTTGAGATCTCTAAGTATCTTATGGGAAATATCACGAGAAACACCCTCTGGATCTTCTGGTAACAAAGAAACCATTGTTCCAGGAACGTTACTCAAATCTACCCCCGCCTCAGATGCAGGTTTCAGTGCATGCTTCAACCCATAATACTCAAAAATCATCCTTTTATGTGCTCGGGCTTCTGGTGGAAGTTTTCTAAGGTTATGGATGGTTCTAGTTTTTATTCGAAAAATTGGGCCCAGTAAGTACCCCCATAAATATTTGGACCATACATCTGCCAATAAAAATGATAGTAAGGAAGTTTGAAATTCAGATTCATCAACCAATCTGCCCTGTGAAACCGAAATTGGTGTTTCTGAAATAACAAGAAAATCCCCCTCTTCAAGGAAATCTTCTGCATTTTCAATTATAATATCATAAGGCTCGTTTGGTTTAATATAAGCTGTATTAACAGGTATGGTTATGTATCCATTCTGATCTTGGAGTCGATACAATTCAGAATCGTGTTTATTTCCAGAATTATCTTTCAGTATTCTCATGAAGTTTACCTTTAAACTACTTTGAATTAAATTTAGATTTCATAGGATATTGTATAATTCTCATGAATTTTTAAAAAAAAGTTTGAATATTAAATATCAATATTATTTATCCTTTTATAGGTGGAGCCCATACTTTAAGGTCTATCCCTTCAATAATAGCCCTTTTTCCTACAAGCTGTACAACTACTCCCGAATGTACCTTCTGCATCATACAGTGTCCTGGAAGGAATCTAATAGTTTCGCCCACATCTGGAAGTTTACCGTGCACAATACCCTCAAATCCTCCAACCATACACAAACCTATTTCCATAAAATCAAATTCTACCTTTGCATCTATTCTATGGCAAGGTCCTACCATATGTACAGTTATTAATCCGTTGTTCTCCTCAAGTATCTTAGCAAAGTGTATAATAGGACATCCAAGGGGTCTGTATTTTATTATATCCCCTTTCTTGAGTTCTTTTTTTGTAAAAGGGTAAAGAACCTCCCTGCAGGAGCTTTCTCCAGGTAAGGGGTTTAAAACAAAATCTGCCTCGTATCCATCTAAAAGCCCTATTGGCTTTTTTTCCACAGGAATTATATTTTCTTCTCTTAGTATGTCCTCGAGTTCATCTCTGTTTTCATTAAATATTTCCTGGTATAAAAATCTGCATTTCTCAAGTTCGGTTCCTTTTTTCAGGAGTGAGTGTCCAAACTCATCACAGCGTGCGTATCCACATATACCGCAGTTAAAACCAGGCAATAATTTTAAAACCCTTGATCTATGATCTGAATTAATTGAACTGTTCGTCATAATATCCCATGTATTTAATGATCTTTATTCCCCTTCATAGGTCTGAAATCCGTCTATTCTTCGGAGTATTCCCCTATGGTGTTTTTTATTTACTTTGGTCTCGCCAACACAGAGAGTACAAACTGCAAGGGGTGCTGAATGTCTTAATTTTTCCTCATCAAGGGATACTTCAGGGGATTTAACAATCTCTTCTGCTAGTTCAATACATCCCTGCCCAGAAAGCCCATTAGCCTCTATTACCTTGCAGTTGGGGTTAACTTCCAGGATCCTCTCTCTAAATATTTCCCTCTCTGCCTGCGATATCATGTCTCCCTTGGTTATTACCGCAATATCTGCTGTACTCAAGAATGGACCCACCTTAAGAGGCGTATTAGGTCCGCTTGTAGCATCTATGACACAAACACCGAGGCTATTTACGGTGTATGGAGCACAACGGTGACATAAACCAGCAGTTTCTACTATAAGATATTCTGAATCGTTTTCATCTGCCCAATCTATCATATCTTCTATATTGTATATAGCATAATGGTCGGGACACATATCCATTGAAAGACCTACCTTGGTGGGTATACCTATCTTTTCGAATTTTTTACCGTCGTCAGTGTAAAGACAGTCAATTTTAATTACCGATGAATTTAAACCCCTCTCTTTAAGGCTTCGGAGTGCATGAATGAGTACTGCTGTCTTTCCAGAACCGGGTGTTCCTGCAACAATTATCATTTTCATATTCCCACATCCCCCAATTCAATGTCTTCAATAACATCACCATTTCTTACCTTATCTCTCAAACTCAACATAAATTCATCGATCTTGTTTAATTTTTTAGAAAGAGATTTTTCTGCTTCGCTGGTTCCTACTACCTTATCCATACCACCAGACTTCATGACTATTCTTCTATCTGTCATGAGAGCAAGTACAGGATCATGGGTTACAACCATAACTATCTTTCCATGACCTGAAAGAACTTTGAGTGCGTCATGTTTTCTTATCCCTGCATTTTCTATCTCATCAATGAGTACAATCGGAGAATCACTGATAATAGCTACATCCGCTACCATCAATGCTCTTGATTGACCACCACTTAATATGGTGAGTTCATGGTCATTTTTTATAGGTTCACCTGTTAGTGTGTTTGCAAGGTTGACAACAGCATTAACACATTTGCTACTTGCACCCCGACATTTAGCATGCAGACTTAAAAAATCCCCCACACTCATGTCTGCAAGAAAGTTCATATTCTGGGATAATTGAGCAACCATCTTCTTTCTAGGGTTGGTTCTATCTTCATAACTTGGTTCTTCATCATTGACCAGGATCTTTCTCTTTGAGAATGTGTCTTCCTGTGCTAGTTGTTCTATATCCCCTATTAAAGAACTTTTACCGCTTCCAGTGGGACCCACAACTCCAAATATTTCTCCCCTATTTATAAAAACTTTTTCTACAGGTTCCTTTTCACCCTGCTTATTGTAGCCGCCGATAATTGTTATTTTATCAATCATTACAGATTCACCTTACCCAA
Organism: Methanobacterium sp.; assembly: GCA_003162655.1. Classification (GTDB taxonomy): domain Archaea; phylum Methanobacteriota; class Methanobacteria; order Methanobacteriales; family Methanobacteriaceae; genus Methanobacterium_B. The sequence continues at coordinate 4,591 of PMMY01000209.1, forward strand.
TGTATCTCCCCTCAAACCCCTTCTCATGGTTTCAAGTGCAGTAATCTCATCTGGAGATATGTTACCCAAATTCACATTGGATCCAAATTTAAGTATTAGGTATGCTTGTTGGTTTTTTTGAGGAGCCTCCCAGATCAACTTCGCTACATCAAGATTGTCCTCTAAAACCTGAACATCTTCTTCCTTAACATTACCATTACCATTATAAATCCCCAAATCTTTTCCGCCTTCCCTTCCTTCTATAATAACCTTATCCGCACCAGCATCTAGGTCAAATTTCACGAGGTTAACCCTGTCAAGGGCTGTAAAATGATGATCCTTTTTTGGATCCTTTTTACCCACCTCTGTTAAAGCCATAAAACCTGCTTCCTTTACTTCTCCAATTATTCTCTCCCTTTCTACTGGCGTAATGTCAACTGTGCCGTCTGAGATTTCAATGGCTTTAAATCCAAGTTCATCGGCTTCTGTTAAAAATTCATCAAATTTACCCTTGATATAAGCGAGTTCAAATAATGTTCCACCAGGATAGGGTATAATATCATTGGATAAATACGTATCAACCTTATATTTAATTAGTTCTCTTTCATGAATGGCGGAAGTTCCCCATCCAAGTTTTGCAAGATCTACGTATAGTCCCGAAATCTCGAGAAAATCTTCAACCATGTTAGGACCCATTCCTTTGTCCAACATCATTGTAATACCATCTTCAGGGCCTCTTTTACGATCTTTTGTAAGAAAATCAAATGCATTCATTGCATCACCTTACTTTGTTATGTGCATTTATCATATGTTAGATTTTTTTAAATATTATTAGAAATTAGTTTTTAGAGTACTAGTTTATAAATTAGTTCAAGTAATATAAAAAAATATTGAAGTAATATAAATAATAATTTTAAGGGTAAACTACACAATCAAAATAGAAAATCAATAAAAAAAAATCATTAC
>PMMY01000235.1:0-3876 GCA_003162655.1 Methanobacterium sp.
ATATTTAAAGACAAAACAGACCTGCCTGAAAAACTCATATTTAAAATTAATTATCTCGGAGGCATAATGCCCAACTACTCATTGAACTTCTCAAAAGGTAGTAGCACCATAATAGCTCAGTATTACAATCTAATACGGCTGGGAATGAATGGTTACAGGAATATAATGGAGAACATGGAAGAAAATGCACATTACCTTGCATCAAAATTTAATGGAACCAAGAAGTTTGAAGTAATAAACAAAAGCATAAGGTTCCCAATAGTTACAGTGCAATTGAAAAACAGTGAATTTACGGTATTTCATCTCTCAGAAAAGTTAAGACAAAAAGGATGGATAGTACCGGCATACACATTACCTGCAAATGGGGAAGACATAGCTGTTCTAAGAATGGTTATAAAAGAAAGCTTTAGTAAAGATATGGTTGAAATGCTCTATAAAGATATAATGGAATCCATTGAAACTCTAAACCAATCAATTGAAGAAAGGAGAAAGATCATCAATGAAAAGGATAATCCGACTCTACTTTACTAATAAAAATCCATTTCTTTATTTTTATTATTTTGTTATAATATAGATTATTTAAACTAAAAAGCCCAAATTAGTATCTCAACTTCCGATTATTAATGAAATTGAACTAAAACTTAGATTTTTTTTCAGATTCAAATCTATGTTAAATTATAAAGTTATTGCTCTTATTGCACAAATTTATCTTAATCAGATATTTTTTAATTAAATTCATTAACAGAAAATTAATTAAGATAACTACAATAAAAAGATATTATAGGTGATAACATGAAGGTACATCTTCGTGTCTTTGTTGAGATTGAGAACTTGGGAAAGGCAATGAATGCGCTTACAGATGCGGGAATTACAGGATTTTATATTTTAGAGTATAAAGGCATGTCTCCCCAAGACTGGAAAGGTTTTTCAATTAAGGAAGACCCAAAGTCTACAATAGGACTAATAAAGGACTATGCTAAAGAGGCTGTACTAGTTTGCAGTGTTGTAGATGAAGACAGAGTTGATAAAATTGTTGAATCTGTTCAAGAAGCACTCGATGGCGAAAAATACACCATATTAGAAGACCCAATTAGAAGAATAATTGTTAGTTATGGTGGAAACAGCAAAAAGACAACAGATGAAAAAGCAGAGCCATGGGTGATTGAAAAGGAAGTTCCATGTTTTAAATGTGGTGAAAAGGCTGTGCAAAGAATAATGATAAATAAGAACAAAACTAAGGTATACTGCAATAAATGTGGTGCATCTAGCTACTACACATTAAAAACAGAGAATTAGGGGATTAAAGTATACCGACGATGCTGATGAAGTTATTTTTCATATTTAACTTGGAAATTAATGGGCATGGGACATTTGAAGATTAAAATGTATTATTTTTCTTGAGTACTAGCATTAATCTAAATTTCTCAAGATATTAATAAAATAAAAATTGTATTGATCATTTATGATTATTTTAATTTATTTATTTTAATAAGTAAGTTACAACGTAGAAAAATACTACTGCTACAATTATAAATACCATAAAGGATTTCAAGTCCATATTAAACACTCCCTAATTTATGATCTGATTTTTTATACCAACTAATTTATATTATTCAACAATGTATAAGTTTTGAATAATTTATGGTAGAAACAATGACCAAAGAAGATCATCAATACATTAAAGAGGCTATAATTGAGGCAAAGAAGTCTTTAAAAGAGGGAGGAATTCCTATAGGGGCTGTCCTTGTTGAAAATGGACATATTATAGGAAGGGGTCATAACAGGCTCTTACAAAATAGTTCAACAATTTTGCATGCTGAAATGGATTGTATTGAAAATGCAGGTAGATTAAAAGGAGCGGAATATAAAAAATGCACCCTTTATACTACACTTTCTCCCTGTGAAATGTGTTCAGGAACCATAATTCTATATAAAATTCCAAGAGTGGTTATGGGTGAAAATGAAACATTAAAAGGTCCTGAAGATTACCTAATAATGAATGGAGTTGAACTTTTAAACCTTGATCTTTATGAATGTAAGGATTTAATTGGAAATTACATCATTAAAAACCCTGATATATGGGATGCAGAGATTGAGAGAGTTCATGATTAAAATAAAGGACCATAAATTTAATTTAGTAAATTATTTATTATTTAAAAATGTTGATGTGATAGAATGACGGTGATAATAGACCCTCAAAATTCAGGAATTTCGGGCAACATGGTTATTGGAGCGCTGATTGATCATGGATTAAAAACTGAAGTTGTAATAGATGTTATGGAATATTATGCATCATACTTTGGTGATATAAAAGTTGAGATAAGGAAAGTTAGAAAATCAGGAATTTCAGCAAGTTTTGTTGATGTAGAATGTCATGATAATGCTTCTATAAAATACACCGAGCTAATCGAAGTTTTGGAATCGATTAAACATTCTGCTATCACACCTGACATTATGAAGCTTTCTAAAAATGTTTTCAATACCTTAGCAGAAGCAGAAGCTTGTGTACATGGTACAACAATAGAAGAAATACATTTCCACGAGGTGGGCGCGGCTGACGCTGTTGCGGACGTAATAGGGGCAGCATACTCATTTCATAAACTTGGTATGGATAATCAAATGGTCTATGGGATGCCTGTGGCACTTGGTGGTGGTAGAATTAAAAGTATTCATGGAATGCTTAGTGTACCTGCACCTGCAACTCTTGAAATCCTTAAAAATGTTCCAGTTTTTGGGGGGCCGGTTAACCAGGAGCTTACAACACCAACTGGAGCAGCTCTTTTGGTGAATATGGTGGATAAATTCACTAACTATTATCCACTTTTAACCAACAAGAAGATAGGATATGGTGCAGGGAAGATGGAACTAACATTTCCTAATGTTTTAAGGATATTAGATGGAAATCCAGAGATCGAAACTGATCATGTTTCGATATTGGAAACCAACATTGACAATGTTACTGGAGAACTTATGGGCCATATATTCAATGTGCTCTCGCAGTATGGTGCTAGAGATGTGAGTATAATACCAACTACAACCAAGAAAAATAGGCCGGGTTATCTTTTACGGGTTATAGCTAAGCCAATGGACTGTGATACACTTTCAGAAGTGATTATAAGGGAAACAGGAACTCTTGGAGTTAGGGTTATTCCATATGTACACAGGAATATAACTTCAAGGAAAATCATTCCAGTTCAAGTGGATATAAATGGAAAAAAGGTGGAGATACGGATTAAGGTTGGAATGATTGGAAATGAAATAATAAGTGTCAAACCAGAATATGAAGATGCCAGGAAAGTTTCAGAAGAGAATGGAATATCTCTTAAAGATGTTATGAACTCGGCAAATGAAGCATTCATGGAAAAATCTAAATATTTGTAATATCAATTCATTTAATCTATTATTGTGAATGGTGCTTAAAATGGAACAACAGAAAAAAATTGCGATATCAGTACTCTCAGGAGGACTGGATTCAACAGTTGCAACAGCAAATTTCAAAGAAAATTATCAGATACATGCTTTAACTTTCAACTATGGTCAGAGAAGTGCGGATATGGAAATAAAATCAGCACGTGCAGTATGTCAAGAAATTGAAGTGGAGCATACAGTTATAGAACTTCCTTGGCTTTCAGAACTAGGAAGATCTGCTCTTACTTCAGATGCTGAGGTACCTGAACCAGCGATCACAGAACTGGACGATAAAGATAGCTCAATTGAAACGGCAATTAAAGTGTGGGTTCCTGGACGGAATATTGTCTTTACTGCTATAGCAAACTCTTTTGCCGAGTCTGAGGGTGCAGATATTATAATAGTAGGGTGGGATCTCGAAGAGGCTGTAACATTTCCTGATAACTCTAAAGAATTTTTAAATGCTTT
>PMMY01000235.1:3938-5278 GCA_003162655.1 Methanobacterium sp.
TGATTTATACTATTGGATAAATTTATTTGAACCAATCTGGAGAGATAACTAAAAAAGTAAAGCCTAATAATAATGTAGTATATTGTTTATCTTTCCTAATTGATAATAATTAGAGATCAGAGAATGATATTATATTCATAAATGTTCAGCCTGGTTTTATTTCAAACAATAAATTCTAAGTGTGTTTGGGTTCTTTTGAAGGTTAATAGAGTTAAAAATGAATATAGAAGAAATAGAAAAAGATTTATTAGTAAAAAATTTTATTTTATTATCATTAAGGTTTCACCTGTACCAACAGTATCCCCTTCTTCAATGAAGATCTCCTGAACGGTTCCAGAATTTGGTGCATGGATATCATTCTCCATTTTCATGGCTTCAAGTACTGCAACAATGTCTCCTTTATCTACCTTGTCTCCTTTGGCAACTTTTAACTTCAGAATCATACCCTGCATACTTGAGGTTACACCGCCCTCAACAGGTCCATTTGGAGCTTTTACACTTCCAGATCCTATTTCAATGAATCCTGTGGGTACTACCTTTACATCGAAAAGTTCACCATCAACTTCGACATTGTATTCAGTTGGAATTGATGTTAATTCTTCACTTTCAACTTCTTTGGGTTTTTCGAGAGGTTCTTCTATAACTTCACCCCTTAGAAATTTGGGCGCTACAGCAGGGTATAGTGCATATGTCAATACATCTTCATCCTTTTTAATAATCCCCATTTTTTCTCCTTCAGCACGGAATTTATCCAGTTCTGGTTCAAGAAGGTCTGCAGGTCTAGAATCTATTACTTCAGCGTTTCCTATTATTTTTATTGCAACGATTCTGTTTACAGGTGCAGGGGGCCTTCCATAGTATCCCTTGATATAATCTTTAACTTCTTTTGAAACATTTTTGTATCTCTCACCGCCTAGTACATTCATAACGGCCTGTATACCTACTATCTGGCTTGTTGGAGTTACGAGGGGAGGATATCCAAATTCTTCACGGACTTTCGGCACTTCTTTAAGAACCTCCTCGTATCGGTCAAGTGCATTTTGTTCCTTGAGTTGAGATACAAAGTTAGAAAGCATTCCCCCAGGTATCTGATATAGCAGTACATCTGTATCGACTTTTTCTGATATAGGGTCTATCAGGCTGCTGTATTTCTTTCTAATCCCTTCAAAATACTTCTTGATCTCACTTAAAAGATTTAGATCAAGTCCTGTAGCATAGGGAGTATCTTCAAGCGCTGCAACCATGCTTTCTGTAGGGGGCTGTGATGCTCCCCATGAAAGCGGAGATATTGCTGTATCAAGAAGGTCCACACCTGCTTGGCATGCAGCATAATAACTCAT
>PMMY01000228.1 GCA_003162655.1 Methanobacterium sp.
TCTCACATGGAATCAGCAGAGTAGTCGTGGTTAATGCCGATGGAAACCCCGTTGGTATGGTCACTGAAAAGGATCTAACACGCAAACTAAAAGGTAGTGGGCCAAAATGGAAGAGTAGGCCCATAGATAAAATATCCGTAAGAAGGATCATGAGCAAAGATCCAATCACAGCAGGTCCAAATGATGAAATACATACTGCAATCGAACTTCTTATAAAAAATAATGTTGGTTCAATACCAATTGTAGATGATGACGGTCTTGCAGGGATAATAACAAAAACTGACTTGATGAAAGTATACACTGATAAATTAAAGGGTAGATGGAAAGTTTCTGATCTTATGACCAGTGAGGTAATAACGGTAAATGAGAACCACACTATAGCACATGTCATTAATACAATGGAAAAAAATAAAATCGGTAAAATCGTAGTAATACGTGACAACGAGCCTGTGGGCATTATTACTCATGAAAATATTTCATTTGCCCATGTGGAAGATCCTGAAACCGGTGTAAGTGTTGAGAAGATATACTTCATTAGAAACTTAGATGGTAAAAGCAAGAGAAATGTTAGACTGGTTTCAATGATGACAGCAGGAGACATAATGCAAAACCATCTCGTAAAAATTTCTGGTGATGAGGATGCAGCTAATGCTGCAGATATGATGGTAAAAAATGATATAAGTGGTTTACCTGTTGTTGATGGAGATTCTCTAGTGGGAGTAATTACTAAAACAGATCTAATAAGGGGTATACAGTAAACTATGCAGATTTGATGCAATAATTATTCTACTATTGCATCTTAATTTTAGGGGGATGAAAATGCACGTTAAGGACATAATGAAAAAAGAAGTAATTCATGTGGATAAGGATCAGAACATCCAGGATGCCCTAAAACTGATGAAAAAACATAAAGTCTCCAGACTCCCTGTTGTTAACATGAATACGGGCCATATCAGGGAACTTGTTGGAATTGTAACTGAGAAGGATATATCTCTAAAATTAGGATCATCCAAATATGGAAATTTACCTCCTTCACACTTCCACGTTTCAACTGTTATGAAACATGATCCTGTGGTTGTTCAGAGCACAGAAAATGTAGGTATAGCAGCAAAAACAATGTTAGAAAATAAAATAGGAGGCATGCCTGTTGTAAATGACTGTGAGATTGTAGGAATGCTTACAAAAACAGATTTCATTGAGATATGCCATGGAAAGCCGTTTAATGCTACAAATATAACAGAAAGAATGAAAACCGATCTAGTAACTGTCAGTCCACAGGACAGACTAGTTCATGCAAGAAGATGTTTAATAGACAAAGAAATTGGAAGACTCCCTGTTGTGGAAGAAGATATTTTGGAAGGTATTTTGACAGCCAAAGATGTTGCAATGGCTATGATATCTTTTAGAAAGATAGTACCTGACAAATACAAAACTGCAAGGATCAGAAACCTTTTAGTAGAAGATGTAATGACACAGAATGTTAAAACCATAAATGGTGGTGCAACGATCGATGATGCTGCTACATTTATGTTAGAAAACCGTTTCAGTGGAATTCCAGTTGAAGTTGATGCAGACTTAGCAGGAATTATCACAAAAACGGATTTGATGAATTTTGTAGTGGAACTTGAGGAGGTAAACTGAATTCAGCCGCAAATAGAATGTCCAAAATGTAATTCACAAATGCAAACACGGGTGGGTAAGACAAATTCCCATAAAACTTTTTTTTTTAAGTGTAATTCATGTAACTACAGTTATGAAACTCCAATGCCCTCTTTTATAGCTGAAGAACTTCCAAAACTCCTTGATGTTAAACCTGTCAACCTTGAAAGGTCTTTTAAAAATGGTAACATAAAATTTTACCAAAATCAGGGGATAAACGGCCTTCAATTTCGAAAATCAGTTGGAAAAATTGAATCAGGTACAATGGTCTGTTTAGGAGATAAAATTGATATAATAAGAGGATTTCCAAAAATTAGAAGAACTTTGATGCTCAATCCATCTCTTAAAATACATTTTAATAACGAAGTGGCGGTTGAAGAAAAGATGAACGGCTACAATGTTAGAATAGCACTCGTTAATAATAAAATTACTGCATTCACAAGGGGAGGGTATGTTTGCCCATACACCACTAAAAAAGCTCCAGAAATATTAGATATGGTCGATTTTTTCAGAGATCATCCTGATCAAGTTATATGTGGCGAGATGGTGGGTACAGAAAATCCATATGTAACCCATCATTATAGGGAAATAGGCAAATTAGGATTTAGTATATTTGATATCCGAGAAAAGGGTTCAAATAAACCAATGTCTGTACATGATAAGGTTGAAATTCTTGGATTGTACGGACTTCCAAATGTGAAGTTTTTTGGGATTATAAATATTGATGAGGCACCAGAACGGATATTTGAATTAGTTATCAAACTTGGAATGGATGACAGGGAAGGGGTGGTTATTAAAGATCCAAACATGGAAATAGATCCCCTCAAATATACTTCTTCCCAAGCCCACAATGGAGAATTACAATATGCATTTACATATCCATTTGATTTTGGCAGGGCTTTCTTCTTCAGCAGGGTTATAAGGGAAGGATTTCAGGCTTATGAGCTTGAAGAATCTGAGGATGAGATCAGAACTAGAGCGCATATGTTAGGTGAATCTATACTTTATCCAATGATCAAAACAATTAAGCATGTATCAAAAGATAATTTAGCATTTGAAGATATAATAATCCATGTAGATGATTTGGAGGAGGCAGAGGAGTTTGCTCGCCATCTTAGAGATCTTGGAGTAGTTGCTACTGTACATTCCTTTGAACAAGGAAAAGCAATTATAAGAAGGGTGCATCAATCTACAACTGATAGAATATCGAATTTTCTAAGGGGTGGGCTCTACTGACTAAAAATACCGACAAGATCATGGCTAAAAAAAGTGAAAAAATGGAAGAAACCATGCATGATCACAATTTCAAGGGTAGAATCGGTTTCTTTGGTCCTTCAGGGACCTTCACAGAGGAGGCTGCATCTCTAATCGGAGGTGATCTTATTGCGTTTGATTCCATTCTTGATGTTTTCGAGGCCGTTGAAAAAGGTGAAGTAAATGTTGGTGTGGTGCCGATTGAAAACTCGATAGAGGGTCCTATTGGTGTAACACTTGATTTATTAGTTCATGATTATGATTTAAAGATAAAAAAGGAGATAATTATCCCTATAAGTCACAATCTCCTTATTAATCCTGATGCGGAAATAGATGATGTTCAATTGGTTTATTCCCATATTCAGGCTCTTTCACAATGCAGAAAATTTACAGAAGGATTGGGTGTAGTTGTAAACTCTACACCAAGCACATCTGCTGCAGCAGAGATGACAAAAGGAAAGAAAAATTTAGCAGCAATTGGAACTAAGAGGGCAGCAGAGATATATGGCCTTAAAATCGCTGCATCAAACATTCAAGACTATGAAAATAATGTTACTCGGTTTGTTGTTATTGATAAAACTGATCACGAAAGGACAGGAAAAGATAAAACTTCCATAGTTTTTTCTATTTTGGAAGATAAACCTGGAGGTCTCTACGAAATACTTGAAGTATTTGCTAATAATAATATCAACTTAACTAAAATAGAATCAAGACCTTCAAAGGAAAAATTAGGAAGCTACAT
>PMMY01000239.1 GCA_003162655.1 Methanobacterium sp.
CTGTACACGTTAATTATACTCGGTTTTAAAAATGTCCAAAGAAAGGATAATGATCTTAACAGATGACAATAGTTATAAGAATAATCTTATTAATAAACTGAAATCATGGGGTTACATCACTTGCACTTATCCAATTAAATTCCCTNNTTACATATTAAAACCATTCAATGATAACGAGCTCAAATTAGCGGTTGAAATGGCCCTTTACCAACAAACTGATGAAAAGTTAAAGGCTGATGAAGCAAATTTCAGATTTCTCTACGACCATTCCCCAATTCCTTACCATTCTCTTGACAGTGAGGGACATATACTGGAAGTCAATGAATCATGGCTATCAAAACTTGGATACAAACGGCATGATGTTATAGGACGATGGTTTACGGATTTTCTTGCCCCTGAATATATTAAATCTTTTGAAGAGAATTTTTCCAAGCTACAAGAGGACGGAGAGACATTTGCAGTTAACTTTGAAATGATCCACAAAAATGGAAACAGAAATAATGTTACAATTGACTGCAAGGCGGAATACAATCAAGATGGAAATTTCAAACGGACTCATTGTGTATTTATAGATATTACAGAACAAAGAAAAGCTGAAGAAGCACTTAAAGAATCGGAACAATATTATAAAACTATTTTTGAGAACACAGGCACTGCAACTGTCATAGTAGAGGAAGATAACTCCATATCCCTTATTAACACCGAGTTTGAAAAACTATACGGCTATAATAAGGAGGATATTGAGGGTAAAATGGAATGGCACCAATTTGTTGTTGAGAAATACCATCCAGTGATGGACAAATACCATAAAACACGCAGAAAAAATCCCGAATCAGTACCCCGAAACTATGAATTCGACATCATAGATAGCAAGGGCACATTAAAAAATATATTCGCTACCATAGCCATAATACCAGGAACTGGAAAAAGTTTGGTATCTCTTCAAGATATTACCGACCGTAATAAAACGGAAAACCAGCTTAAAACCTCCCTTAAAGATAAGGACATGCTCCTGCGTGAGATACACCATAGGGTAAAAAATAATTTACAAATAATCTCAAGTCTTTTGAACCTACAATCCCGATATATAAAGGATGTAGATGCACTGGATGTATTTGCCGAAAGCCAGAACAGAGTCAGATCAATGGCAATAATACATGAAAAGCTCTACAACTCAGAGAGTATGTCTGAAATAGATTTTGGAGAATATATATCCGATCTAACAGAAAGTTTATTCTACAATTACCGCGTTAACCCTTCAAGAATTAGTCTGAAGAAAAATATGGATGAAATATTCTTTGATGTCGACACGGCTATACCATGCGGACTCATAGTAAACGAATTAATAACTAACTGTCTGAAACATGCTTTTCCCGACGATAATAAGGGTGAAATTTATATTGAACTATTAAAAACAGATGATAAATATGTTTTGAACGTTAAAGATAATGGAGTAGGATTTCCAGATGATATAGACTTTAAGAACACAAAATCTCTGGGATTACAACTTGTAAATAATCTTGTAAGCCAGGTTGAGGGTACAATAGAATTAGAAGGCAGTAATGGATCTAGTTTTAATATTATATTTAATGAATTAGAGTACAAGAAGCGTGTGTAAAACTTTTCAATGTATGAATTATAAATAATATAGTGTAGTAAATATTTGAAAATTTTGTTAGGTGATTTCTTTATGGCTGAAGAAGAAAAATATGAAACTGCAAGTTTTGCTGCTGGCTGTTTCTGGGGAGTTGAAGCAGCTTTTAGAGATTTAAAGGGTGTCAAATCCACAATGGTTGGATACATGGGAGGACACACAGAAGACCCGAATTATGGTGATGTATGTTCAGGAACTACTGGACATGCAGAAACAGTGCAGGTGATCTTTGACCCGTCCAAGATATCGTATGAAAAATTATTGGAAACCTTCTGGAATAAACACGATCCAACTACAAAAAACAGGCAAGGACCCGATGTGGGGACACAGTATAGGTCTATTATTTTCTACCACACTGAGAAACAGAAAAACTTATCGGTTGCATCGAAGAAAAAACTCGAAGTATCAGGTAAATATAAAGATCCGATTATAACAGAAATTATCCCTGCACCTGCCTTCTATCCTGCAGAAGATTATCATCAGCAATACCTTGAAAAGAGGGGCAGGAAATTCTGTGGAATCTGATCTGATATCAAATTTTATATTTTTTTTGAATTGGAATATGATTATTAAGGAAATTAATTTAACTATTCTATTTCCAATAAATGAATTAAATTTTCTAAATAACTTCCAGTTACAAATCTTGGTGGAATACTTCGCTGTATCGAGCCAGAAATTCCTAATAGTTCCTCCATCTCAGAAGAAACTGCATGATAACCTCTTCCAATTTTATTTAACTTCTTATTACTGATTAAAACTGCTTTTTCTAATAATTTACTCGAGTTATCATTACCTTTTACTATTACAAGTTTATCAAGACTATCTGATTTAATATGGGAGTTGTTACTGTGGATCTCACAGTTGTACATTTTTTCGTCTGTGCTGAGTTCACTGAAATCGACTACCCTATCAACTTTGAAGTATCCAATAATGTAAAGGCCTTCTTTGTGCAACTGGTTTTTATACGGTGTTAAACCTGCATAAAAAACTAGTAGATCACTTTCTTCCAGTTTTAAAAGATAATTTCTTTTAATTGTCTGGTCACCGTAGGTGAAGGTTTCAAATTCCGGGTCTAAGTGTAGCTTCCGATCTTTAATTTTTTTTGGAAGGTACTGTTTGAAATACCTTCCATTCAATCCTTTGGTGTTACTGAAGGTCTTTTTTTCTAATGTGTTCACATTTTTTTCTGATAATGGGATATATTCGAAGTTTCCATTCGTAAAGATGGGTGCTAGAGCACCATCCGTTCCCTTATCAATTCCAACCCTAAGGAGCATTGCTTTCATTTTTTTTCATAAATTAATTTGATTATTAATTCTATTAGAAAAAGATTTTCTTCATATGGTTTATGATGTTATGGTAATAATTATGTTATTTAATCCCCATAGAATATATTAAAACTTTTAGTTGGTGTCAGATTTGTTGGAAATAGAAACTATTAAAAAATTTTTTAAAGGCGACCGACTAGCTGAATATCTTGGAATTGAACTAGTTGAAGTATCAATGGGAAAAGCAGTTGCGAGGATGGAAATTAGGGAAGAACACCTCAATGGGATCGGAACTGTTCATGGCGGGGCCATATTTACACTAGCTGACTTCGCATTTGCTGTTGCAG
>PMMY01000015.1 GCA_003162655.1 Methanobacterium sp.
ATTAAACTATAGCTTTAAGGATAAGTATTTATTAACTTCCAATTTCCGGACAGACGGTTCATCGAAGTTCATCAGAGGAAAAAGATGGGATTATTTCCCTTCATTCTCTCTTGGATGGAAAATGTCTGAAGAGCCTTTCCTGAAATCCTTTGATTTTATAAACAGTCTTAAATTAAGAGCCGGTTGGGGCCAGATTGGTAACCAGGGAAGTGTCGGTTCTTATGATTATTTAACTACCGCAAGCTCGGGTGCTGACTATATATGGGGGGGTGTACTACATCCCGGTTACTCTTTCCCTGGTGTGGGGAATCCGGAACTAAGGTGGGAAAAAACAACAACTACAAACCTCGGTATTGATTTTAGCGTACTCAATAGCAAACTATCAGGTACAATAGAATATTATATAAGAAACACAACCGGGATGTTACTGCAGGTTCCAACTCCGGGGCAAACCGGAATTCAAAATAGTCCGTATCAAAATGCCGGTGAAATGAAGAATTCAGGCATTGAACTCTCTTTAGAGTATAGAAATATAGATCACGCTTTCACCTACTCTTTTGGCGGAAATTTCAGCACAATCAAAAATAAGGTCGTAAGTCTGGGTGTAATACAGGGTTTTATTTCCAGCGCCTCATTTGCCAATATGGCTTTTTTAGAGAGAACTTATTCCGGTGCGCCTATAGCTCAGTTTTACGGATACAAAACCGATGGTTTGTTCCAGAATCAGGCAGAAATTGATGCACAAACAGCTCAAAAAAATGTGTCTCCCGGCGATATAAGATATGTTGATGCCGATAAGAATGGTGAACTGGATGTAGTAAAACTTGGAAGCCCGCTGCCTAAATTTACCTATTCCTTTAATGCAAACTTTTCATATAAAGGTTTTGATTTAAGTACAACATTTCAGGGCGTTTATGGCAATAAGCTTTTTAACGGGCCCGCCATATATACCAAATCCTCAACCGCAGCCTGGAACCTTTCAAGGGATATGATTAACCGTTGGGTTGGCGAAGGTACTCAAACCGATGCCCGCTATCCGCGTATGGCTGCCAATGATGTTAATAACGGATATATCTCGGATCGTTTTATTGAAGACGGATCCTATTTCAGGATTAAAACACTTCAATTAGGATATAGTCTCAATAAGAACCTGACATCCAAAATGCATGTAAATAATATGCGCATATATTTAAATGCACAGAACCTCCTGACCTTTACCAAATATACAGGCCTCGATCCTGAAATTGGTATTAACGGACCTCTTGAAATAGGTGTTGACCGTGGAGTTTATCCTCAGGGCAGAGCTTATAGCTTAGGTTTGAATCTTACTTTTTAATTTCTCATTATTAAAAACTTAAGTCAATGAAAAAGATATTTTCTTATAGCGTAATAGTTGTTTGCATGTTACTGGGTATACAGGCCTGCAAGCCGGATAAATTTTTAGATACACCAGTGCCAAGTATCACTGATGCGACTTTCTTTGAAAGTGATGCTGCTGCTCTATCGGTATTACCTGGCGTATATGACCCTGCAGGATGGGGTAATTATTCTCAATACCTTGAGTGGGCTATTGGCGATGTTGTCTCAGACGATGCAGTAAAAGGTGGCGGAGGTGATGGCGATCAGCCTCAGATGTACGATCTGGAGCATTTTCAGGCATCAGAACAGACTGCAGTACTTGAATCTGTCTGGTCTGACCTTTATGTAGGGATAAATCGCGCCAACAAGCTTATTAAAGGAGTAACTGATAATAGTAAAATAAGCGCTGATGTTCAGAAACGCCTTATTGCAGAGTCTAAGTTTTTGAGGGCTTATTATACCTTCTGTCTGGTAAGGATATTTGGAGGAATACCAATAGTAGATCATATCTTAAAACCTTCAGAATATTCTAATCCCAGAAATACTATAGAAGAATGCTGGGCATTCATAGAAAGTGACCTTAAAGCAGCAATTCCTGATTTGCCTCTGAAAAGCGCGATGTCAGCTGATGATTTAGGCCGCGCATCATGGGGATCTGCAGCTGCACTTTTAACAAAAGCATATATTTACCAGGAAAAATGGACNNATTCAAAGAAAAGTTTTCCCTAATGCTCCCTATGATATGGGCGAGGCAACCTATGCCGAGATTTATCAGGAATCTCGTTGGGATGGCATTGGATGGGGATTCGATCAACCTACACAGGATTTTTATAATGAATTCGAAACGGGGGATATTCGCAGAAAATGGACAATAATTTCTGATGGCGATACCCTATGGAAAGGCACGCCTGATGAAACAATTATTTATACCCGGCAAGACCCGGTTCACAATCCTGATGCAATTACCGGATATAATAAACGTAAAGGACAGCTTCCCGCAAGTAAAAGAGGTGAGTTACCTGATCAGTCACCTTTGAATACCAGGGAGATTCGCTATGCTGAGGTATTTCTCTGGCAGGCAGAGGCAAGAGCCCATGCAGGTGGAGATTGGAAATCACCTTTAGATAGTGTCCGGTTCAAGGTTAACATGGGCCACACGACAATTTCTGACCCTGTGGCTGCAGTTTACCATGAGCGTAGAGTTGAACTTGGACTGGAAAGTCATCGATATTGGGACCTCGTCCGTACCGGTCGTGGAAACCTGATGGAAGGCTATACGGATAATAAACGCTATTTTCCAATACCTCGTATTCAAAGAGACCTGAACCCCAACCTTACTAAAAATCCTTATTAGAGTCGTCATTAATTTATGACATGTTATCTATGAAAGTTAGAGCAACTTATTATAAAGATATTTAATCATGAAAAAAACAGTATTTACAAT
>PMMY01000267.1 GCA_003162655.1 Methanobacterium sp.
AGGATCTCCAATATCCAATTTAATCCCACCTTAAAATTTTATATTTTTTACAATAATTTAATTTTTAAATCGGGTTATTCAGTATTTTCTATGATCTAAAAATATTCTTCCAGTCGGTTTTCATATTAACAATGGTATAACCCTTTTCCTTTGCAATATTAAATAGTTTCTCAGCACCATTTTTATATGCGAATTCACGTTCATTATCATCGTGGTTAATGAACAACTTGAATTTGGCAGATTCCAACATCTCTATGTCCACATCACTATTGCCTCCTGCAAAAACTGGAATTCGTCCCGTTCGGGCGAAGATATGCTCAACTTTCCCGGGACCAAGAGCAATTCCTCCAAGAACATTATAAAGCCTTATTAAGGTGCCATTATTGTATTCATATTCAGATGCTGAGCCTATTACGTTTTCTTTGAAGATTCCCCAGGTTTCTTCAGAAATTACACGCATGAAATCACGGCCACCACCAGAACATACAAATACACGGTATTTGTAATCCTTCAACAGATCAAAAAGTTCTAGCATTGGTTTGTAAACTAGATCTGTGAATTTAGATGCGAATTTCTCCGGTTTAACGGTTCTAAAGAATTCTTTCACTTCCTTATCAAATTCATCTGGTGTTTTTCCTGCCCACTGCCTTGTTAAAGCATCTTCAAGGGCCATCACAGCTTCAGGTCTTTGTTCAATAACTCTCTGGAAAAAAGTCTCATCTCTTTCTATAATAGCTTTATAAGGCTGCTTATTAGCCAAAGAGGGATCATTCTGGGCCGTTCTAGCGAAAGCTATAAACAGGAAGTGAAGTTGAACTGGAGTGGGCTTTTCAGCCCAAAGTGTCCCGTCATTATCGAAGGTTGCGATACGGTCTCCAGGTTCAATATAGTTTGGGCCTTCCTCTACAGATGAATTTAAAAAGTCAATGATACTTTGTTTTACTGGTCCGTCATTCCAGCTTTTAAGTTTATCTCTGTTTATAATGAATTATTCCCCCGATTTATTTTAAAGGAATTAGAAATTTTAAAGAATTTTAACTTAATAATTAATATTTTGTCATAGTTCTTAAATTTAATATTCAATTTCACAATACTTCAATATAGTTGAATATGTTCAAAAAACAATATTAGAGTGATAACAATCAACATTTGATAAAGGTAGGAGTGAAAATATGAAAGTGATTGCAATTAACGGCAGCCCAAGAAAGAATTGGAACACTGCAACACTGCTTAAAATGCTTTGGAAGGGGCCGAATCAGAGGGCGCAGTAACTGAATTAATCCAACTCTATGATTTAAATTATAAAGGATGTAAAAGTTGTTTTTCTTGTAAAATCAGAGGAGGCAAGAGTTATGGCAGTTGTGCAGTAAATGACGATCTAACTTCAATCTTTATGAAGGTTGAAGAATCTGATGCTCTTATTCTGGGATCTCCAATTTACCTAGGAACAGTTACTGGAGAGATGAGATCATTCATGGAGCGTTTGATATACCCATATTTAACTTATAATAATCCTCCAAAATCTCTATTCCCAAAAAAGATTAATACAGGATTTATATACACAATGAATGCCAAAGAAGAACAGGTAAAAGAATCTGGCTACAATTTGATCTTCGCAACTAATGAATATTATTTTAATTAATATTCGGAGACTCAGAATCACTTTTAAGCTTTGACACATGCCAGTTTAAGGATTATTCAAAGGTTGTTTCAGATAGATTTGATGCTGAAGAGAAAGCAAAAACACACAGAGAAGTATTTCCAGAAGATTGTAAAAGAGCTTTTGAAATGGGAACAAAATTTGCCCAATAATCTCAAAGTAAATTAACCTTCCAAATTTTAGATTTTCTTTTGAAATAATAATAATAAAAGTATATGAGAATATTATTCGAATAGAACGGGGGGATGTTGATTTGAGATATGATGTTGTTGTTGTAGGTGGACGGGTAGGTGGATCAACTTCGTCTTTATTTGCATCTAAGGGAGGTTTAGATGTATTGATGATTGAAAAAAGGCAGGAAATTGGTACACCTGTCCAGTGTGCAGAAGCTACCAGTTACAAGACTTTTAAAACTCTTGAACTTAAACCTTCCAAGAAATACCTTCGCGCAGATATAAAGGGTGCAGACGTTCATGCTCCTAATGGTAAGCACATCAGAGTAGAAGGTAATAATTTTGGATTTCTCCAAGGGTGTATTCTTGAGAGAAAAATATTCGACAAAGAACTTGCAATAGAAGCAGCTAAAGCCGGAACAGACATAATGGTAAAAACCAATGTAAAAGATCTCATAATTAAAGATGGCAGTGTTTGTGGTGTTGTTGCAAAACAATTTGGAAAAAGATTCGATATCAAAGCAGATATTGTTATAGCTGCTGATGGTATTGAATCAGCTATAGCAACTAGGGCTGGTCTTAAAAATGCTAATCAAGTAGAAAACATAGCTTCTTGTGCTCAATATGAGATGGTTGGTATCGATACAGATCCAAACTATATGCAAGTACATTTTGGAAGAGATGTAGCACCTGGAGGATATTTATGGATATTTCCGAAGGGTGATGGAGTTGCAAATGTTGGGTTGGGTATCAGAAATTCAAAGGAAACTGCATATTATTACCTCAATAAATTCATTGAAAAATTAGATGCAACACCTGTTGAACTTAANNGGACTTATGGTTGTTGGAGATGCAGCAGGACAAGTTGACCCAGTCAATGGAGAAGGAATAGAAAACACTGTTAGATGTGCAAGAATAGCCGGTGAAATTGCTGTAGAAGCAGTTGAAATAGGAGATCCATCATCCAAATATCTTAAGAAATATGAAGATCAATGGAGATTGGAGTTGGGTAAAAAATTTAAAAACTCCTTTAAATACAGGAAGCTTATTGATAAACTAACAGATGATGATTATAATGCACTTGCAGAATTCTTGGAAGATAAAGATCTAGAATCAATTTCAAAACTATCAATACTTAAATTTTTAAAGAATCATCCTCACCTAATAACTCTTTTTGTTGGTATTATTAGATGAATGAGTTAATTAATCACCTGTAATATAGTGAACAACCTTATTTTATGATTATTTAATTCAGCCATTTATGCTTCCAATTACTTTTTTAATAAATAAATAATAACACATTTTATGATCTTACATCACATTTATTTTTTATACATGTCCTAATAGTTCTCTCTATGTGAATTAAAATACCCAAATAGTCTATTATAAATACTTGTTTTGATATAAAAATGTCCACTGGACACAATGAAATTAGGTGATGTTATGTACGAAGTGCATGAAAAAATAAGAGATCCTGTAATCGTGTTGTTCATGAAGGTAGATGGACGAATAGAAAGTGCAATGGAACTTATAATGGAGGATAAAGTTATTCCTGAAAAAGATATTGAAAGATTAATAATTTATAAAGAATCATTATTAGATATTTTTGAAGGACGGATGGGAGATTCTAAGGAAATCCAGTATAATAAAGTCTGGAGTGCAAATAATCTTATTAATAAAATAGATTATATCCTAGATTTAGATAATAAAATTTAATGATTTTATGATTATTGGTAGGTTTATTTCTGGGATGGTTTTCGCTGCATTATCTATATTCAAATTATTTTTTTATTGATTAGAATATAAAAAAAATATAATTAAAAAAAAA
>PMMY01000220.1 GCA_003162655.1 Methanobacterium sp.
GAAGGATGTAAAGATCCTAAATCTGTAACACTCCTTGTTAGGGGTTCAACAGACCACGTTGTAGATGAGATTGAAAGAGCTGTAGACGATGCAATTGGTGTAGTCGCAGCAACAGTTGAAGACGGTAAAGTAGTGGCTGGTGGTGGAGCAGCAGAAATATCAATAGCAAGAGGCTTAAAAGAGTACGCTGACACCATAAGTGGAAGGGAACAGCTTGCAGTTGCAGCATTTGCAGAGGCACTCGAAGTTGTACCAAAAACACTCGCTGAAAACGCAGGACTCGACAGTATAGATTCCCTAGTTGATCTCCGTGCAGCACACGAAAAATCCTTATACATGGGACTTGATGTGTTCAAGGGTGAAGTACGGGACATGTACAAAGCTGGAGTAATCGAACCTCACAGGGTTAAAAAACAGGCTATCCAGTCAGCAGCTGAAGCAGCTGAAATGATCCTAAGGATAGATGATGTAATAGCATCCTCAACTCCAAGGGAACCTGATATGGGTGGAATGGAAGGAATGGGTGGAATGGGCGGTATGCCTGGCGGTATGCCACCAATGATGTAACTTAGGGAAAAAAATCCCAATCCCTAATTTTTTTTAGTATTTTTTTAATAATTTAAATCATTAATTTTTTGTAAAAATTCTTCTTTAGATATCTCATGTTTAGCATATTCTATCCTTACTAATTTGTAATTCTGATTTCGTAAATTGATTTTATTATAATGGCGGGTTTCATATATATAATCAGTTTGAGATGCTACAGTTCCGTTTCCCCACTTATTGATATTGAATATGCGTTGATTCACAGTATAAGTTATATTTTGTTTATCATAAATACTCTGATTCACAATTTGCGGTATTAATTCATCAGCTAGCACCCCATTGGAGACTTTTTGAATTAATTGTTCATTAAAATCATTATTTTGGAAATTTGGGACAAATACGAATAAAAGGATTATAAAAATAATTAAACCACTTAGAATACCAGGCAAGTTTCTTTTAATCAATAATAAATCTCCAAATAATTTATTAAAGGTTTTTTTACAGTAATGTTATATAACAACGACAAATCTAAAACATCTGCCCTTCCCTGTGCATATTGCAGGTCATCCCTAGGATGGGTTGAACCAGAGATAGTTAAAGGAAAACCTAAAACATATAAAATACCCGGAGTTCTGGATAATAAAAAGATATATAAACTTTTTATTGAGAATTCTAATGAACTCGAATATTTCCTGGTAGAAAATCGTCAACAAGTAGGTTTTGACTCTAAAATACCTGCTAACGGCCTTTTAANNCAAGTAGGTTTTGACTCTAAACTACCTACTTCCGGCCTTTTAATATGGCATATAGACGAAAGATCGTGCTTATATAAAAATAACGATATTGACCATCTTTTCCTAACATTGGAACAGGCTGATGGGTTAAAAGAGTTGGAAACGGATTATTGTCATTTGGATGATGAAGAACAGGAAAAAGTAGAAGATTCTATTATGTGTGGTAATAAAGGTGATGTTTTTGTTACACTAACAAGACATTTGATGATAAATCCAATCCATGCAGCATTTCAAGGGATGGTAAAAAAACAGGGGTATCAATAACTTCTATCAGTGATCCAGCTGATGTCATGTCCGCAGTTATGGGATAAATCAAAATAAATAATCCGTAACATTTAATGTATATTTTAATTATGCTTGAAGTTATATTAAATCATCATCATTAATAATGATTTATAATGATTAATCATCGAAAAATATATATACTAAAATCAACTTAGTTATTATCATTNNACTGGGAAGAAAAGGCAGAAGATCTAGACTGGTTCCAAAAATGGGATAAAGTTCTAGATGAAAGCAACAAACCTTTCTACAAGTGGTTTGTAAACGGAAAGATTAACCTGGCCTACAATGCAGTTGACAGGTGGATCGATACCGAAAAAAGAAACCAAGTAGCCATCCTCTACGTGAATGAAAGGGGGGATGAGAAAAAGTTAACCTACTATGAGCTCTACCGTGAGGTCAACAAAATGGCCAACGGACTTAAAAACCTGGGAGTAAAAAAAGGGGACACAGTATCGATGTACCTCCCAATGTGCCCAGAACTCCTAATTTCAATGCTGGCCTGTAACAAAATAGGTGCAGTACACAGTGTTGTATATTCAGGTCTAAGCGTCGGAGCATTTGTTGAAAGGATGAACGACGCCAAGATCAAGATACTCATAACCGCAGATGGAACCTTCCGCAGGGGAAAAATTATAGATCTTAAAAAAATTTCAGACGAGGCAATGCTCCAGTGTCCAACCATTGAAACCGTTATAGTTGTAAAGCACACAGGAAGTGAAATACAAATTTCTGATCTGAGTGGAAAGGAAATATTCTTCGAAAGATTAATAGAAGGAGAACCAGCAGAATGTGAATGCGAACCAATGGATGCAGAAGATCCATTATTCATACTTTACACATCAGGAAGTACAGGAAAACCCAAGGGAGTACTTCACACAACGGGAGGATACATGGTTGGCGTCTCGACCACCCTCAAAAACATATTCGATATACAAGACAATGATATGTGGTGGTGCACAGGTGACATCGGATGGATCACAGGGCACAGTTACGTTATATACGGACCACTACTCCTTGGTACCACAACTGTTGTTTACGAAGGAGCACCGGACTACCCGGATCCGGGTGCATGGTGGAGTATCGTGGAGAAATATGGGGTAACTAAATTTTATACAGCACCTACTGCAATTAGACACCTGATGAGGTTTGGAAACAAATATCCCAATCTGTACAACCTATCCTCACTAAAAATACTCGGTACGGTTGGAGAACCTATCAACCCCGAGGCTTGGATGTGGTACTATAAAAACGTTGGAAAGGGAAAAACCCCAATAATGGATACATGGTGGCAAACAGAAACAGGAATGCACCTAATATCTCCATTACCTTCAGCTTACCTTAAACCTGGTTCAGCAACCAAACCAGTACCTGGTGTTGCAGCGGATGTAGTTGATGAAAACGGCAAACCAGTGCCACTTGGAAAGGGAGGGTATCTGGTAATTACCAAACCATGGCCTGCAATGTTCAGAACTCTTTATCAAGATGAGGACAGGTTTAAAGAGGTATACTGGAATAAGATTCCCGGAGTTTACAAGGCCGGTGACATGGCAAGGAAGGACGAAGACGGATACTTTTGGATACAGGGAAGATCCGACGATGTTTTAAAGATTGCAGGTCACAGAGTAGGCACATCAGAGGTTGAATCAGCCTTTGTAAGCCACCCTGCAGTTGCAGAGGCAGCAGTAATTGGAAAATCGGACCCAATTAAGGGACAGGTTATAAAAGCATTCGTAATATTAAGAGAAGGATANNGGTGAAATTGAACAGGTTGATTCACTACCAAAAACCAGAAGCGGCAAAATAATGAGAAGGGTTTTAAGAGCCAGAGAAGCAGGAGAAGACATCGGAGACACATCAACACTCGAAGAATAATCTATCACATAAAATTTAAGGAGTATAAAAAACTAACCCTCTAGGGGGATAAAATATGGTTGAAGAGACTGAAAATAGAGTTACATTAAAGGATTTAACAGCCAATCCAGCACCATTGGGACTTTTAGGTTTTGGACTTACCACAGTGCTGTTGAACATACACAATGCGGGTTTTTACCCAATAAACAGTATGATACTTGCAATGGGCATAGCTTATGGTGGAGTAGCCCAGATACTGGCTTGTTGGATGGAATACAAAAAAGGCAATACTTTCGGAATGGTTGCATTCGGATCATACGGACTGTTCTGGTGGAGTTTTGTGTTACTACTCATCTTGCCAAAGATGGGACTAGCAACTGCACCCGATCCAGTTTCCCTAGCGTCTTATCTGTTCATGTGGGGTCTATTCACAATAGTGATGTTCTTCGCTGCTTTAAAACTCAGTAGAGGACTTCAGGTGGTATTCATAACTTTAGCAGTACTTTTCTTCCTTCTAACTGCTGGTGAATTAACAGGAAACTCCACAATAACCATGATAGCTGGTTATGAAGGAATATTAACAGGATTATCAGCAGTTTACGTTGGACTTGCAACTGTAATAAATGAAACCTATAAAAGAGACGTCTTAATGGTATAAACACAATTAATATTTATTTAAATAGTTATCCAATCAAAAAAATTAGCTATTTAAATAAAGAAGCTCCCAATGATGAAGAATAATGGCCTTAAATTTTTGGTCTGAGTTATTTTTGAGGACAGCTTCAACACTAATTTTTTTTGCTAACTCAATTTGAAAATCAATAGCTTTATAAGGTCTAATTTATAGATAAAGAAATAATTATGATATAAATATGACATTGAGAGCTTCAGTACAATAATTGTAACAAATAAATTGAAATCATATTCATATTATTGATAATGAATTATATTCACAAAATTCTAAAAAAAAATTTATAATAATACTTTGTAAATAATATTCTAAAGATATTTAAGAAGGTTTAAAATGGAAGAAGACCTCAAAATATTGATACTTGAAGATGTTCCATTTGATGCCGAGTTGATTAACCGTGAACTCGAAAGAAGTGGAATGAAATTTTCATCTATACGAGTAGAAGAAGAAGAAGATTATTTAAGGGAATTAAAATCATTTAAACCTGATGTGATCCTTGCAGATCATTCACTCCCTCATTTTGATGGCCTTTCTGCCTTGAAAATCGCAAAAGTTAAATCTCCAGATGTTCCTTTTATTTTTGTTAGTGGTAAAATGGGTGAAGACTTCGCAATAGAAGCTTTAAAATGCGGGGCAACTGATTATGTTCTAAAAGGGAGTCTTTCTAAGATTGTACACGCAGTTAACAGGGCATTAGAAGAGGTTAAAGAACACTCAAAGAGAAAATTGGCAGAAGAAGCTTTAAGAAATAGCCACAGACAACTCATGGAAGCTCAGAAGATAGGACATATAGGCAGCTGGGAATGGGATCTTGAAACCCTTGAGATGAGCTGTTCAGATGAATTTTATAACATAATGAAATTAGACCCAATAGTGTTTGGTAAAAGCTACGAAGCCATGATGGATATCATACACCCAGAGGACAGACCAAATGTACAGAAAAGTATTAATCACGCTTTAAAAGAACTTAAGCCCTTTTCGAACGACTACCGTATCATTCGGCCAGACGGATCAATAAGGACACTGTCATCCAAAGGGGAAGTTATAACAGATTCAAATGGCAAACCCCTACGAATAGTTGGAACGGAACAGGACATAACAGAACAAAAAATTGCAGAGGAGAAAATTAAATCTTCACTCAAAGAAAAGGAAATACTCTTACAGGAAATACATCACAGGGTTAAAAATAATTTACAAGTAATTTCAAGTCTTTTACGTCTCCAATCAAGATATATAAAAGATCAAGAAGCTATTGATATCTTCAAAGAAACTCAAAATAGGGTTAGAAGTATTGCTATTTTACATGAAAAACTATACCAATCTGATGATCTTACCAAAATCAAATTTGATGAATACGTTAGGATACTGGCAGAAGACCTGCTTTACTTCTATGAACTCGACAAAGGTAATATAAAAATGGATATCGATGTCGAAAACGTTTCACTCAACATAGAAACAGCAATTCCATGCGGTTTATTAATAGATGAAATGGTAGCTAATTCATTGAAATATGCATTTCCAGATGAAAGAATTGGAGAAATTAAAATCGAACTTCATTCAGATGAGAATAGCTTTAATTTAATTGTAAGCGATAACGGTGTAGGCATCCCTAATGACATAGACACAGAAAAATCAGATACCTTTGGAATGCAGTTGATTAAATACCTTACCAAACAATTAAAAGGTACCCTGAAACTTGATAAAAGTAATGGGACCAAATATAATCTTATATTCAATGAATTGGAATACAAAGATAGGGTAAAATCAAATGGTAAATGAAACTATACTGGTTGTTGAAGACGAAGAACTCATTGGGCAAGATATTAAATTCCTCCTGGAAGATCTTGGATATAAAGTTCCCTACTTAGTTCCTTCAGGAGAGGAAGCCATATCTCGAGCAGGAGAAACCCATGCAGATCTTGTCCTAATGGACATTATGTTAGAAGGTGAAATCGATGGGATTGAAGCTGCCCATAAGATCAATGACAAGTACGGAATACCAGTAATATACCTAACAGCTTATAGAAACGAGGAAATACTGGAGCGTGCTAAATTAACAGAGCCTTATGCATATATAATCAAACCATTTGAAGAAAGAGAACTCCGTACAAATGTGGAAATAGTTTTAAACAGGCACAGAGCAGAGAAAGAAAAAATAGAATTAGCAGAAGTAAAGGCTAAAAACGAGTTTCTCAAAAAATCTTTAAAGGAACAGGAAATCTTACTCAGGGAAATCCATCACCGTGTAAATAACAACATGCAGATCATTTCCAGTCTCCTTTCCCTTCAGTCAACACAAGTAAAGGATCAAAGGGATTTGGATTTGTTTATTGATAGTTTAAACAGGGTTAAATCCATGGCCAAGGTGCATGAACGTTTATATATGTCAGATGATCTTTCAAGCATTAAATTTGCAGAGTACGGGGCCAATATGCTAACTGACCTCTTCAGTAGTCACAGAACATCGCCAGGGATAAGACTGAAAGTTGATATAGAGGATGTTTCGTTTAACATGGAAACTGCTATTCCACTCGGTTTGATCATCAACGAACTGGTTTCTAATTCATTAAAATATGCCTTCCCAGATAGTGAGGGTGAAATTCAAGTAACTTTAATGCACTACGATGGAAATAAATTTTTGCTTACCATAGCTGACAATGGTGTGCGATTAGCCAATGACATAGACTTTAAAAATACAGAATCTCTTGGATTTAGATTAACCAACAATCTTGTCCAGCAGCTAGAAGGAGAAATAATACTCGATAGAACCAACGGCACAAAATTCAAGATCGTATTTGAAGAATTAAAATACGAAACACGAACTGAAATTAAAGAAGCAATAACAACTGCATATAAGACTAGAGAGCTTCGAAAACAGATAGAAGAAATACTGAGCTCACGAATTGATAATTTAAAAGATATTCCTGAAGATTTCAAAGAATTAGTACTTGATCTTCAAATGCACCAGATAGAAATTGAAATGCAGAAGGAAGAACTAGACAGTTCTAAGAAGGAAATCCTGGATTCAAGGAAAAGATACTTCGATCTTTACAACTCATCACCTGTAGGATACTTTACAGTATTAAAAGATGGAATAATCGTTGAAGTTAATAATACAGGAGCATCTATTCTTGGCATTACAAAAAGTGGACTGTTCAACACATCATTTATCAGTTTTCTTAAGTCCGACTCCCGTGATTCATTTGATCAGCACAATAAAAAAGCACTTGAAACAGGCAAAAAACAAGGATACCAAATTGAAATTAAAAGGGCAGAAGGTGAGCCATTCATGGCTTACATTNNCCCCAAAAAATGATGAAGAAGGTAAATTCAAAGAATTTCAAATTTCAATAATAGATATCAGTAGATTTAAATAAATATTATAAAAATTAAGGAAATTATTATTTTTTTTAAGATTACGGGTTATTAAAAGGGTACTATGAATAAATATACTCGTATTTAATTATTTAAACTCGTTTTCAAGATATCTTCCCAGCCTTCTTGCAAGTGCAACAATTGTGAGGACGGGAGGTGCTCCAGGGGCCCTAGGAAAAACGCTAGCATCGGCAGCAAAGAGTCCTGATATTTCTGTCTCAAGATTTTTATCAACTATCTCACCAATAGCCGCGGTACCACCTGGATGGGCTCCCCTTGCAAGTGTAGATGTCAGTGTGGTTGGATCAACACCTGATTCTTGTAGTATGGCACCTGCAACAGCAGATCCTTGAGAAAGAAGACTAACATCTTTCGATGTACTGTATTTTTCAATATAATCCTCACGAACCTTTCCAGATCCTTCATCACCAATTTTAATCATTATCCCTAGTATGTCGGTTTCCCGCACGTGATACTTTTTTAATTTATCAAGGAGTATGGTTGAATAATGCGGTGATAAGATAAGATCATCTAATTTTATTAATGCGTTCATCTGTACTTCACTGTTTAACTCTATATCTTTAAGCACGCCGCCAACGGTTACAAATGTGTCAACAAATAGGTTGTTACCAGCATCTATCCCTGCTCTCCTCAATATTCTTGGGGTTTCAATTCCACCAGCTGATATCACAACGATGTCAGACAAATATTCCTTATTACTACTTTCTACTCCCTTAACTTCACCATTATCAATAATCAAATCAGTTATTTCTGTATTTTCAATTAATTTTGCACCATGGTCTAACGCATCTTTCACATATTCCATACTGGTCCATTTTGAATTCCTTGAACATCCAAAAGCACATTTACCACATGGTTTACATTTTTTAGGGTTTATGAATTTAGGCATTTTCTGGACGTTGAAATCCATAAATTCTGCTTTTTCAATTATAAGCCTAGTACCTTCACCGAAATGTGAATCTGGGAGGGTAGATACACCCATTTCATTTTCTATTTCCTTGAAGTCGTCTTCCAGATCTATACCTATATTATTTAGGTATTTCTGACAAGTTCGAACAGCGTTTCCAGCAGTCACAAGTGTTGTACCGCCTATACAGCTAGTTTTTAAGAGTTCTACACCTACATCTATATTCTCATAGTGTTCATAAGCATTTTTAGTTTGTGAAAATGGTCCCTTTTCTATCAAAGTTACATCTAGTCCTTTGATCGCTAGTTCCCTTGCTACTGTAGCTCCTCCAGCACCCGATCCAACAATTATAACATCCTTCATAAAACCACACCTAAAATATATCACAAGATAATATTCCCAATAAAAATTCAAGCTCTTTTAAGTGTTCTTCGTGGTTTTTTTGGCCGAATTTCTGTTATTTTTTCTTTTTTTTCGATAAAGAACTTCACGGCTAAATAACCTCCTAACAGACCAAACCCACCGTATATTATTAGGGAAACTATCAAACTAAGAATAAGATTAAATATCCCACTGAAGGTAATAATAATGCCCAGAGATAATGGGTTGGGGAGCACGTAAGGTAGCGTTGGGGGCGTTAAAAATCCGAAAAAGAAAAAGAATAAACAGAATACTCCTGTAGCTATTGCACCTACCTTAGCACTGGTATATTCTGGCCGGGTTAAGTATGTAGCTACAAATCCCATAACAACTAATGAGAACACTCCTCCTAGACCTACCAGGGGTAGAATAAGACCTAATATGAAGCTTATTAGTATTGCTATTTCAATATTAAATTTATCCATTTGAATGATTCTCCTAAAGTTTCCGGGAATAAGATTTATTTATATGGATAATAAGATTATTTATCTTAATTTATATCCTTTTCGTTATTAAAAATTTTAATTATGTAATAATCCAACTTAAATTAATATATATCACTATTCTTCTTCTATCTGTTAATAATTATAAATATTTTTAATGTTCTAAACTTTTTTTAATAAATTCTTTCTTATTTTTCTAAAATATTTCATTAATTTAAATAAAATTTGTTAACATAGTTGGGGCATGTTATTTGAAAAATAATTTTAAGGATTAAAATAATAGAAAAAATAAATAATATTTTTAGGGATTTCAAAAATTTGTAAGATAAATATGCAAGAGATATATGAATGGATAAATCCTTGAAACTTATCAAGAGTGTTGAGGATTACCTTGAGGTTATGTACAACCTTGAGAAGAAGAAGGGAGTCATAAAAATCAAAGATATAGCTTCTGAAATGAATGTAAAACCTCCAAGTGTTGTTGAAGCCCTTAAAAAACTTGCTGAACTGGATATTGTCTTTTACGAACCTTATAAAGATATTCGATTGAATGTAATAGGTGTTGAAATTGCTGAAGAAGTTATACACAAACACAAGATACTGAAAAACTTTTTACATATCCTAGGTGTTGATATGAGAACAGCAGATGAAGATGCCTGTTCTTGATGGTTCTACCATAAAAAAGATTAAAAAATTTGCTGAATTCACAGAATTATGGCCCTATGCGGATAATTTTTTAGATTCTTTTCGATANNAATTTTTTAGATGATTTATATTTTTTTTGGGATTTTTCTAAATCATTGAATTTAAAATCTATCAAAATCTTCGGTTACTAATTTTTCAGCCATCTCAATCGCAGTTTCTGCATCTTCTGCCTGTCCATCTGCACCAACCTTCTTCCATAGGTTAATGTCAACATTGAATGGGTATCCTCCAACAATTATCTTGGGATCCCTACATTCTGCACACCTACGAACAGTACGAATAAGATCCATTACCTCTCCAATATGGGAACTGATAGTTGCGGATATTAAAACCAAATCAGCTTTTTTACTTATTATAGTCTGAATTATGCTTTCTGTGGGTGTGTTAGCGCCCAAATAAAATGTATTCCATCCGTCCATTTCAAAAAAGTCTGCAACCATTCTCACACCTACCTCATGAAGCTCTTTGCTTACACTCGTTGCAACAAGTACTTTACCAGTTTTTTTGCTATTGGATATATAAGGATAGAGCTGGGACATTATAAGCTGGGTCGCTGCGGTAATGTAATGTTCCTGAGCTACGGTAATTTTGTTTTCCTGCCATAGCCTTCCAACCTCGTACAGTGAGCTCTGGAAAACATGGAGGTATATGTCTTTAACACTGATTCCATTATCAACGGCTTCAATTATCATTTTACCTGCTGAGTGACGGTCACCATTTAAAAGAAATTCAAGGTATTGTTCCAGAAGTTTTACAAGGGGTTTGTCTTCGTTTATATACGATGTATAATTTGAAGGTTTAGGCAGATTGTCAATACTTTCTTCAATGTATCTAACTGCTATACTACTCTTTTCAGGTGGTAAATTTTTTATAATAACATCTTCCATAACTTCTAATCTTTCTTTAAGACGTTCTTCAGGAATTCCTAAGTTTACAAGGAATACCTTTTCCCATGTGATGTAATCTGCAAATAATTCGGGACTTGATGCTTCAATTGCTTCAAAAAGATATGATAGGCTGTATTCGGTGTCTTCAATGTACTTCTTGAATTCAGATTCACCGTAGTAACTGTTGAACTCTCCTTGAGATTTAAACTGTTTCTTAACAATTTCCTCAGCAAGTAGATCTACTCCTTTGTTCATGGTTAATAACCTCCAACATCATCCATACATTATCTTAAATGTACATGTAATAATTTTAATCTTGATTAAATGATAATAGAATTAATTATGTATTTTTTTTNNATGATAAAAGGATTAATTATGTATTTTTTTTGTCCTTAAATTTTATAATTATTGAAAATATTAAACATGTATAATTTTTAAATTTGAATTTATACGCTTTCATAAACTAATTTTGATCTAATCATTTCTTTTAAAAAATTTCACAATAATTCATTATTATTATTAGATTGGTAATATTTATTATTATTGTTTTTGGTGACATATTAGTGTCAGTTCAATTAAACAAATATTTATGAAATTTTTATCTGAAAAGAATCCAGATCCACGTCGTACATTTGAGATCATTAATGAGGGGATTTCAAAAAAAGCAGTAATAATTTTAATGGCCTGTTGCAGTGTTGTATACGAAGGAAGAGCCCGGAGTAAGCTTGGATCCGGTGACAGAATGATAATTATCAAGTCTGATGGATCTTTCATGGTTCACCAGGACAGAAACTTGGAACCTGTTAACTGGCAGCCACCAAAATCACAGTGTAAAACCAGTTTAAAGAATGGGGTCATGTATCTTGAAGGAAGTAGAAGAAACCCTCCTGAAAGGCTTGAAGTTAAAATAAAAAGTACTTACATGGCATCTTACTTCATTGGCCAAGATTCTAAAGATCTTGAATTGGCAGGTTATGAGGAAAACATGAGGGAAATGGTATTTGAAAACCCTGAGATTATAGAAGAAGGCTTCAGACCTGTAAATCGGGAGTATATGACACCTAATGGGTTTTTAGATG
This sequence comes from Methanobacterium sp., assembly GCA_003162655.1. GTDB lineage: Archaea > Methanobacteriota > Methanobacteria > Methanobacteriales > Methanobacteriaceae > Methanobacterium_B. The sequence continues at coordinate 12,005 of PMMY01000220.1, forward strand.
TTTTGGGAAAGGATAAAGAAGGAAATTTGGTTGTATTAGAGCTTAAAAGCAGACGTGCTGGTATTAACGCAGTCAAACAATTGAAAAGGTATATGGACTCTTTTTCTGACCATAAAGAATTTGTTCGGGGTGTTTTAGTTGCTCCGTCTGTTACCGATGATGCATCTGAACTCCTAGACGAATATAAACTTGAATTTAAATCTATGGAACCACCGAGGGACTTTGGAACAGATAAAAATTTAACACTGGACTTCTTCAATGGATTCAGAGATTAAAATCGGGCACTGTTTAAAACCAGAATATAAATACTTAATTATAAAGAATCTTTCGAAATAAAATCAGTTATATTAGTCAAATATTCTATTAAACACGTTTAAGGTATTATAACATGACCACAATAAGAATAAATATATAACAATATTGGCGGGTATTTGGGTTATTAAATATTATCTGAACGAATTATTGTTTCAATCGAATTATCCTATCCTAGATATCAGTTCTGCAAGCTGTTCAAGGTTTCTAACCTCAAAAAATTCTGCTCCTGAATCTTCGTAGTGTGAAACGCAGCTATCAACAACATTCCACTTTTTCCGGGGCTCAGGATTTAAAACAAGAACTTTCTTAGACTTTTCAACTATGTAATCCATGGTATTTGCACTTAATGGTTTATTCCCTGATTTAGGGCCTGCCCAGTCCCTGCAATCACTNNGTAGTTTCAACTGTTTTATTATCAAATTCAAAAGTTTTGGCCTTTTTAAACGAGTTTTGTGCTGCATATACCATCATAAAAAACCAGTTACTGACCCAGTCACAAGATCCGCTTACATCATTTAAGAAGAAATGATTGCTTTTTTTAATCCTTGGTTTAGTTTTAACAATTTCGAGAAGTGTATTTCCATATTTAAGGTTTTTTCTAAGGGTTTTACGGATGTCTGGCCGCATATTTTTGGCTTGTTTTCGTCTTCTGACCCTTTTATTTGCAATTTTTTTTCCAAGCTTCTGACAGAGGTCCACAAGCTCGGGTTCAAATGTAGTAAGGTGGTTAATATCCTTCTTAAGCAGTTCAGATTCATCCATTTCATGATTGATATATTCATCAAGGGGAGGACCTTAATCAGTAACATCTGATTCAGATA
>PMMY01000149.1 GCA_003162655.1 Methanobacterium sp.
CTTCATTTTTTTTAGGATCGTATAAACTTATAACTAGTATATCTGGAGTGTATTTGAAACTATTAGTCCTCTTAATATGTTCAACTGCATGTGAGCCAAAGTTGGCTAAAGGATCTTCTCCCTCAATACTGTCGTCTTTTAAATAATAAGTCCCATTGTTGCCTATTACAAGNNAGATAAACCATTCCTAAATTTCCTGAAGCCAATACCACCACATTAGCATCTTTTCTCTCGACTTTAATCGGCTTTTTAGTTATCCTGTACTTCTGTATATAATCATTGACCCCCCGAGTTTTATCCTGAAAAAATCCTTTGAATCTATCTCCTGGTTCTGTAAATGCAGAAACAAAATGATCACCAGTACTTGGGGACATATCAGCAAATACCTGAGCTTCAACGGGTAGTAAATCCTTAACTAGCTCTTCCAGTGTTTGACCATATCGCTGTTTAAAAGTTGCCCCATTAGTCTGACCATGATCAGAATGTACAACTATTTTGTAATCCTTAGATGCTAATTCAGATGCCATTTCAACCTTATGAAATTGTTTATCAATATTTCTTAGTGCATTAAAAGCATCTTCGTCCCTTATTCCCGAATGATGGGCAATTTCATCATATCCTAAATATGTGACATAAGCAACATCCACATGGCCCTTTAACACATCCCCAATTAAAGCAAGGGTTGTTATTTCCCTTAAAAATACATTCGCACCCCCTCTAATAAAGGGAAAAGTAAACCCCCTGTATATTCTCGGCCTTATATCCCTTATCCTGTGCATGATCTGTGATTTGTAATCTAAAAGTGCATCCCACAAAAATAAACTTACTATACGGCTGAAGTTGGAAGAACTTGAGAAAACATATTGCCAGGCCTTATTATAAAATCTTCCAAGATTTTTAAGCTGACTAAAAGTGAATATAACGTCCTCAGCATCTCCAGAAAACAAATTAGATCTGCTAGCCCCATTAACTGATAGAAGACCATTTCCATCAGATATACGTTTTTCTACAATTGGAGCGTCACTTAATCCTGTTGATACCATGAATCTATTATTATTTTCCTTTTCAACCCACCTAAATGCCACAATATCCTCGTTATTACCATGGAGAAGTCCAGCCTGGCTTGCACCTGTCTGGCTTGATAGATCTGTTTCCCAACCTGTTAATTTATGGCTACCTTCATCAATCCATCTTTTAACTGTAGGCATATCTCCCCTTTCAACGGCTTCAAGCAAGATATTCTTTGCCAGCCCGTCAATTTCCAAGAAGATGGTTCCAGGAGTATTTTTTACATTTTTACTATTAATTTTTTTGGAAGCAGCTCTGATACCTCTGTACCATGATGCATCATCATCAATTGTTGCAACAGCATTAAATAAGGTTGAGATTGCTGCCATTCCTATTGGGGCTAANNAATACGTGATAAAAATGGCCACAATAAAGCATTTAAAATTCCTACAACTCCTGCCGCTACAAATGCAGTTTCCCATGTATTTATTGTTAATCCTACAGAAATATCAGCAATTAGTAAAAATCCTAACGAAGATCCGATCCAAAGTACTATAGTTCTCCATAACCAGTAAAATCTTGATTTATGGTACATTTTATCATATTTTTCCATTATATCGCCTGTAAAATTTTTAATGATATGGANNATTAATAACCCATTTTTTCTACTTTTTTTATCCCTTTAGGAGTGATTTTTGCTTTAAATTCATCACCTAAAAATTTTTCAATGTCTACGTATCCATCTTCTTCTAGATATTTAACATTAAAAAACAATTCCTCAGATGTAACATCTAATTTTTCAATTAAATCCCTACTATCAACTGGATAGTCTTGAGTAATTTTATTTAAGTCATAAATATTTTTCAATATTCTCCGTCTGATTTCCACTTCATCCATTAAATTCCCCCATTTTATCTTTAAATCATTTTATATTTACTATAAGGACTATAGACCTTATAATTGATTTATATATGGAAAGTAGGCATAATTTATTTAATTGAAAAGTTCTTTCAATCTATTAAATAAAAAAAATAACTTTGAAATGAATTCCAGATGTATGGTGAAACGTATAATCCGATATTTGGATCTATTCCATCCCTATGTTTATTAATTCCATTATTCCATATGCTAGGAGTACAATACCTAATAAATATGCTACAATCGGAGGATCGATGATAAAAAATACACCAACAATTATTGCAATTATCCCCATTATTCACGATTTGTTTTAGAGTTCATATTCTATTTTATGTATAAGAAAATATATAATTTTAACCAAATTCGTTTTAGAACCATCTTGGAACTCTTTGAAATACAATAAAAGTAATTAGAAAGATTGAATCGTGAATAAAAATTGTTTCTTTATTTATAAAATTATTTAGACTCTAAATCACACAGTAATTTAAGATTTTCATTCAAAAAAAATATAAAAAATAAAGGTTTTGAAGCCTTTATTCAAGTCCTAATTGAACTCCTCCAATTCTTGTTGCTAGGAAGTTGTAGATTATGGTTATTATTGCAACCATAATGAATGTCCCTATAAAGTATCTGAGTATATCATATATGAGGATTTCAATGCCCATTACTGCATTTCCTGCTGCGGCTATACTTATTAATTGAATTATTCCAATGATTATTCCGAATATAAGTGCAACCGATGCAATAGCTAGTGATGCTGCTACAACTGGTATGGATGTTATTTCGTGTGCTGTTCCTGCAGATGCTAATATTAACCTCACTCCACCAACTCTAGGTATTATGAAGTTGTAGAATATTGCTGAAAGTGCACTTCCTATAAATCCTAATACAAATACTGCTATTGGTAGTCCAATTATCAGCATAAGTGCTATAACAACTCCTGCTGTTCCTACTGCTGAGCCATTTGGAAGATTTGCAGCGGTTAGGTTAGTTGCGTTGACTGTCAAGTTGCCAGTAGCGTTGCTCATACTTAAGATTGATGTCACGTTGTTTATAGTTGCGACTGTTAGTTGGGATGCAAGGGGAATAATTGTACTTATAATGGTTGTCAATGGCAATATAACTGCGGTTAATAAGAGCCCCATAATAAATGCCCATATTGCTCCTACACCTGCAAGTATCAGTGCAAAGGATACAACTGGTAATGAAGTCACTTGGTCTCCTTCAAGTCCTAATTTTATACCGCCGAGTCTCGG
>PMMY01000274.1 GCA_003162655.1 Methanobacterium sp.
AAGCTGAAGGAAACATTTTAGACTTTTTACATCATTATTTAAATATGGGAGAACTTTTATTTAGATGAAATTCTATTGCTTAAAATATAACTCTTAGTTTAAATATTTTGAACAAAATAAATATTTTAGCTTTTTTTCAAATTATTACTGTAAAGGATGATATTATACGGCTGCGCCTAAAAACTGACCCGTTCTGGCATCAACCTTTGAAACTACAATAACTTGACCGTAATTATTAAGACTGGGATCATTAACATAAAGAGTTACAAAATAATACGGATTTTGTCCATTCTGGATTAATTCAACTCCATAACGAACTTGACCAAAAGCTGGCACATTTCCATTGACTATAGAAATAGCTTCATGTGGACTGATAAGATTGGAATCATTGTATGTCTTATTAGATTTGATAGATATTAATGATGGATATGTTACAAGTGTATTATTGTTAGTATTGGATAAGAATACCAAAGCAACCAAGGTAATAACTATAATTATAAGTGTTTTAAATGTATTATCCACAAATCCACCTCAATTACTAGAATCTTTACAACATTCTAATTAACCGATACTAATTTCTTTAATTATAATAAGTATCATTCCTTCCTTTCGTATACAAATTTGGGAACTGCTTCTTTAAAGGGATCGAAGGTTTCAATGTTTTTTACCTCTGTACATTTCATACTTACCATAGAATGCAGAGATGATGGAAGTCTTAAAATTCTTTTAAGGTCAATTGAAACCTTAGCATCAACAAGGCTCATGTTCAAGGATGCAATACTATTTACAACCTTTTTGTAACGCAGAGGGCCTAACTTGTTCTTGAATAATCCCCAGTTATCATCTTCAATAAGATGCCTGTTTTTTAGAACATCGTTGAGAAGTTTCTTATTTACACCATCCAGCTCTGTATGTTCGTTTAAATGGAGAATTGAATATTTAATCCTTTTAGTGAACACATTAGGATATCCAAATGGAATAACAAAGTGTTCATAGGAGACCTTTTCATAGTCTAAGCTGTACTCGTTTTCTGGTACATCAGCACCAACCAGGTACTTAACTATTTGAGACCTTACATCACTGTTAACACCCATCACATCATTATCCAGAACCCTAATATGATATCCTCTACCAGAATAGACGACATGGATGTTATTCAATCCAAGGTCGGCTTTTAGTGTATCTAGAATTCCGCATACAATTTCGCGAGCCTCGTTGAGGCAGATCTCACATACACCTTCGCATTCACAAGTTCTTATCGGAATATCCTTAGCATCCACATCAAAGACCAGCTCTGCTTTGGTCCATCTATCTCTTCTACGGGGCTTATCATAGAATGCTACAGAACAGTAGGCTGCAAAGGGTGTTCTAACTTTTAAAAAACGCTTGAGTAAATCGGGAGTTCTAAAGACCTTGTATCTGTCATTGGGTCCCCTTCCAACATGGTCAAAACCAAATTCTCGCTCCTGAATGGAATGTGTTATGTAATCCGGGACCTGTTTAATATCCCATTCCTCCCTGTAATATCTTTTTCTTTCTTCCGGGCTGGCGGGGGTTAAATATTCGATTTTTACCATCTCTTTAATTTAATATGATTTTTATTAACTATTATCATCTTTTTGTTCAGCAGTAGATTCCGTTTTAGATTCTTTTTTTACCTTCCATATCATTCTGTTATAGTATGATAGTGGATTACCAATTTTTTTACAGTTTTCATCTGGTTTACATAGACTAGGAAGGTGTATTTTGACTTTTTCACAGCTCATCGGAGTATACCATGTTGTTTCGCCCTCATTTTTAAGTTCAGGGGTTTGATGCATACCAAATCCTAATTTTGCATTTAAATTTACCTTGTCCTGTGGCTGGTCCTCAAAGAGGGGTGGACTACATCTTTCTGCTGCACCGAATATAATTGGTAGCACTTCGTTTTGAACAATCAACAATGTTGGATCAACATCTGAAATTTGTTTGCTAACATTTTCACTGAAAACAGATGGATATAATCGTGCATATGAAATGAAAGGTGTTAAAAACATTATTATAGCATCATTACGTCCGCCCGATTTCATTCCTTCCATAACCTTTTTAACACATGGAGGAAATGCTTTTGGATTGAGTGCCGATGCTTTAACACTTCCACCATATCCACTTCCGAATCCATAACTATGAACCGAAGCAGCCAGAACCTCAGATATTCTATCTGCAAGTTTTAAGAGAATAGGATTGGGTTCTATTTCCCTTTCAGATATTTCGCCTACTTTCAAAATGTAGTTCTCAGTATTCTGCATCACCATCTTGATCATTACTAATTCCTTGATCCGGTCTCCGATGAGTGCTTCATACATTTTTTCTGGTTTTCTACCCTGGATATTGTGGCTGAATCTTTCTAAGAAATCTTCCCTGTCAAGAATTATTTCACCTTTATCAAGGATTAGGTCATGTAGCTTTAGTTTCTTTGTACTGATGAGATCTTCGAAGAAGGTCCATTTAAGGTGAGTAGTAATTATTAGACTGTTAAGAATGTTGGTTACAATTTCTCCCCGTTCATTTTTTGAAAGTTTACCAAGTCTGTATTCAATGAGTTTTCCCTGAGACTCAACTATTACCCTGCTTTCCCGGGAATTTGGGCCGTATTTTACTCCTACTGCTTGGCATAAAAGGTAGAATGCAATAACATCAAATTTAACTATTTCAGTATTGAATAAAAAATCGTATTGTTTGTGATCAAAGTTTCTGTCATTTTTTTTCTTAGCGTACCATTCAATTCGTTTGATGGCCAGATCAACGTAGTTATGTGGAATGAGTGAATCATCGGATAGTTCCTGTGATCTGCTTTCTGTTACAATTTGCACTAAATCATCATTATCAGATAATACCCTTTCAAAATCTCCAAGCTCTCGAACAATGATTTCTCCTTCGTCTGAGAGTGGATTTATAAATGCTGCAGAAACCATGATATTCATTTGCACTTTAAAGATAAAATAGATTATGAGAGCATCGGATAATTAATGGAAAAAAATATCAATTGTTAAATTTAATTTGTTTGAAAAAAAATGCTAATCTAATTTTAAACTGATAATATATTCGTATCCTTTAAAAGCATCGGATTTCACCGGTTCATCGAATAGTATTTCAGTTTTTTTGCCTAGATGTTCTGCTGCAACCTTTAAGTGGTAAATAGCGATTCCTATATCTATAAGATAATAATCTTTCACAAGTAATGCCTTTACAAAGTTTGGTTTAACGGCTAAAACATTGATTATGTTTTCATCGCCCGTAAAAAACCACGGCTGACCATTGGTAGAAGATGGGGCCAGGCGAACTGCTTCTAACAATTCATCAGCACCTTTAATGTCAGTAATCTCGTGGAGAGATTTTCTTTTAAATTCTGAAATTTTTGTTCTATGTAATGATTGTGGATCTTTGGGTTTTCCAAAGGCTATGAAAATTACAAATTCCAGATTTGAACTTTCTAAAACTTCTTTTTTAGGACTTGGAATCCCCTGCCAACAGCTTCCCAGACTATTATGTGATAGGTAAAGATCTATCTGTTGCAACATAAACCCGATATTTGTTAAATAACCAGCTTTTGCTTCTGAAAATACAGCAATATAATGTGGTGCTCTTTTCATCATTCTTCTTTTAACACTATCTGGGGATATGATTTTCAATTCAACCTTAATATCATCATGCATGGATTCTAAAGCTCGAAGATGGGTTGAAATATCTACAAGTGTATCATCATCAAGAGGTCTTAAATCAAAATTTCTAATTGATTTCCTTTTAAATATAGAATTATAATATTCATTTTGATCCATTTTTACACCTATAGTATTAATTTTCAGTGGGGAAGGGACATTAGTACTGCAGATTTTATTATGTAATTAATATTAAATTATTTTACTGGAATTGAAAAATAGATTATACNNCTTCTCTACAGCTAAGTAAATAGTATTCCATTGTATTTTGTTTTAAGTTCAAAAATCCAATCCTCCCCAGTACATTTTAAAAGTATTATAGATCTATTTATTAAAATAAATTCCTATTATTCATAATGAATTCATACAAAAACAACTCAGAATCAATTGTAAGAATTTTTCATGCTTCACAGTT
>PMMY01000028.1 GCA_003162655.1 Methanobacterium sp.
TGATATGAGAGTGAGTGAGGGGGTACCCTAAATGAAGAATTGTAGAACTATATTACCCTGGATTGTTCCGTGAACGTTAAAAAGTCATTGTATTACTCAGAATGAATTCAGACGCACTTAAACTTCTATGCGCAAGTAGATTGACCATATTNNCCGAAAATATTGGAGAGAGTACATATCTTAGATGTAAATATAAATTCATTATTAAAAGAAGAACCATTACAATGCTATCTTGATGCATACATGTTTAATACTATTCGAAGTTCACATAAGAACGTTGCAGTATCTAAAAGGAAGGTACCAGTACAGTTAAAGCTTCCAATTTAGAATCTTTATTTTAAACGGATGATATACATGCGTTACAGCTATGGCATAATGGACAGAAGGAATATATTGTTATATAAACCACAACTATTTTTGAGAGGAGACGACATTCTGGTCTTCCCCACTAAAGACTTTCATAAATGGCAAGGNNGAAGAGCTTGAACATCTTTTTGACCCTAATAAGATATCTGATTTTTCCTATCACTACGTATCAACTTTGGATGAAAAGTACAAGAAACAGAAAGGAAATTGCTACACCAGTGATATGAGGAGATGTGACATAAAAATTCTGGTTAAACCAGAAATAACACCAAGACTGAAATACCAGAACATGATGGAAATAGTAGACCAAGTGGCTCGGGATTTTTCGAGTGTCCAGAAACCTAAGAAGAAGCAGTAAACGGTATTAGATTTGTTGGAAATAAGAAAATTTTAAATTTGAATATGGTTTTTTAGGAAAATAATGGTTAGAATTTATTTCAATACATTTAACATTAAAATAAACTGATAAGTGGATACTTACCAGATCATGAGTCTCTAAGACACTATCATTCATTTAATAGTTAATAAATACTTATTAATAAAAATTATTTCCATATAAGTATAACTCCTTTTATTCCTGTTTATGGACTAAAAACTCAGCTACACCATATCCTTCTTTATCATCCCAATTGTATTTTGAAAGAGTTTCTATAAGAATCATTCCTCCATCAACTGGAATCATTCCAAATCTAATAACTTCGCCATTAACTGAATATTTGGAACCTTTCTTGTCAAATAAGATCATTGAAAATTTAGAAGGGATTCCATTATTAAATTCTACATCTATATCTGATTTTACCAGTGGTTCATTAACTGAATTGATATAGAAATATCCTGCATCTATATCACCTTCATCAACGGATAGTTTAGTTACATTAAAAGCTTCATCATGAGAAAACTCAGCATTAATCCACATCCACATTTTAGGAAATCCCCACTCCCTTACACCAAGGCTGGAATCTCTTTCCCCCAATGCTTCTATTTCGAAAACTTCATTATCAATTTCAATTTTTCCAAGAGCTTTTCCAAACTGTTCATAATGTTCAGATACCACATTAGATGACATTTCTATTTTTTTTTCATCGACACAATTAATATAATCCATGATAGGGTTTAAAGCTTCCCAAATCTGATCCATTTTAACTTTAAATTCTTTAGGGGCTTTATCTAATGGATCAAAAATTTTACCATCATATTTAAGTTTCCATTTTCCTGAGTCAATCTCTTGGTAATCTAAACCTGCAATATTCAATGGTTTATCATCGTATGGTGTTTCTAATTTAATTCCCGCTATCCTTTTTGGAGACATTAAATAGAAGAACATTGATTTTTCATTTTTATTAACTTTGTTTCCTATCCGCATAAACGCAGTTAAATCATTTTTTTTATCATGAAAATTAAAATAATAGCTTTCATTCCATTCTTTATGGTTTTTTAGAATTTCTAAATTTACATCCATAANNATCCATATTATCACACTCTATAATTTAATTTTTTCAGATTTAAATAATATTAGAAGTACTAGTTTACTAATGAAATGTTATCCTTTTTTATATACAACTCCTTCATTACCATCTATAACTAACTCTTCACCTGTTTTAAAAATTTTTGTAGCTCCTTTAACGGCAGTTACAGCGGGTATTCTATATTCACGAGAAATTACAGCACCATGGGATAGTATTCCTCCAGTTTCAGTAATTAGACCACTTATCTTTGAAAATATTACTGTCCAGGCAGGATCTGTGTTGCTAGTGATAAGAATTTCATTATCTTCAAGTTGTGATAATTCTTCAATAGATTCGACTACTCTTGCAATACCGTTGAATGTTCCAGGACTTGCTGCCGCACCGAAAACTGCATTTTTGTCATATTCCATAATAGTATCATCAAATTCAATCCCGTTCTTTAAGAATTTTGGTGGTAGAGACGATTTGTATCTATAAAATTCCTTCTTTCTTTCAGAAATTTTGGCCACTAATTTTGGATCAATGCTTTCATTTGATTCTACTGATAAACATATTATATTAAAAAACATTAATAATTCATTTTCATAAAGGAAGAAAACATCATCTACTCCTTCAATAATTTTTCTTTCAAATAATCTTCTTCCCATTTCATTCAAAATCAATCTTTGACGGAAAAGCAGGTGATCTAAATAAAATCTCTGATTTTCCCTAAAAGTTAAATATGTTTGAGCT
>PMMY01000144.1 GCA_003162655.1 Methanobacterium sp.
TTAATCCGAGGGGAATTGAAGTTTCGACGTCCAATGTAACATCTTCAAGGTTTAATTCAAGTTTAACTAAACTTTTATCCATGGTGTAGGTCTGGTAAAGATCGTTTGAGAGATTTTCAATGTACTCTGTGAAGTTTAAATTTTTAAGATCCCCTGATCTGTATAGTTTTTCATGTATCATGGCCATGGATTTGGCTCTGTTCTGGCTTTCTTTAAAGATATTCTTGGTATCATTATCTTTTATGTATCTTGATTGGAGGTTTAAAAGGCTTGATATTACCATGAGGTTATTTTTAACCCGATGGTACGTCTCTTTCATTAGCATGTCCTTCTCTTCAAGGGCTTTTTCAAGTTTTTCTTCCATTTCTTTTCGCTTGGTTATATCATGGGCAATATGAATGCTTCCAATAACAGCCCCATTATCATCTTTGATTGGGGATGCTGTTACAACGAAGTATCCCCCAAGATTTTTCTCATCAACTTCTGAAATATGTTCAAAACCATCTATTAAAAGTTTTTTGTGGGGACAGTTTTCTGGTGGGGTTTTCGATTGGTGAACAACTTGGTAGCAGGGGATTCCAATACAAGCATCAGGGGATTTCATTAGCTTTTCAGCCATCGCTCTGTTAACCTTAACCACCCTGTGATCTCTATCGAGTATAGCTATTAAATCAGGAATAGCATCAAATGTGAGTTCCCATCCTTTTTCAGANNAAATTAATTTATATATTTATAAGTACTCACCATTAACCCATCTTACCCCAGTTGCCCTGGCAAGATCCCCATCCAAAGATACTATGTCATTTTTATTCAGTTTCGATACATCATTTTTACCAACGATCCGAGTGAAGTTGGCCATTTCCTTTGTTGATACTTCAATGAAATTGCTCAACTTATTCACACCGTTGACATGATCTACCTGTTTGGTAAGGATTGGATCTTGGGTTGTAATTCCTGTGGGACATCTTCCGGTGTAACAAATACGGTATTGTTCACAGTTAATTGCTATAAGTGCTGCAGTTCCAATGTAAACAGCATCTGCACCTAATGCTAGACACTTTGCAAAGTCTGCAGAGCTGCGCAGTCCCCCTCCGGCTATGAGTGATACATGGTCTTTAAGACCAAGATCTTTAAGTGTATTAAATGCTCGGGGTAGCGCAGTAAAAATAGGGATGCCCACATTTTCCCTCACATACTTATCTGTAGCCCCTGTACCCCCTCCAAATCCATCAAGTGCTATAAAATCGATTCCTGATTCAACTAACACTTTAACATCGTCTTCAACATTTCCACAGCCTATCTTGGCACCAACAGGCACACCTTCACCAATTTCTCTGAGCCATAAAACCTTTTGCTTCAAATCGTTTTGATTTAAAATATCAGGATGGTGGGCTGGTGAATAAGCTGCTTCACCACTTTCAAGACCTCTTATGGTGGCAATTTCTGCTGTCATCTTTTCTGCCGGTAGGTAACTACCTTTACCTGGGTATGCGCCTTGTCCAAATCGTATTTCAATTGCGCCAGCATTTTTCAGTAATTTTTCATCAACACCAAAACGTCCAGTTGAGTATTGAACTATGATATTTTTATGATTTTTTTGAAGTTCTTCGGTCAAAACTCCTCCTTCTCCAGAATTAAATCCAATTTTCAACTTCGAAGCTGTTTCAGCAACTACTAGTTTGGTTGCTTTTGACACGGCCCCAAAACTCAGACCTGACACCATTATTGGACTTGAGATATTCAATGGTTTTTCAGCTTCAACACCAATGTGAATTGCCATGTTTACGTGATCTTCAGTATTTAAAGGAATCCGTTTGACCTGGGCAGGCACGAAGTAAAGATCGTCTAATGAGAATGGTAATTTTTTAAGCGAACCCATAGATCCAACCACGCTTTTACCCATAGCACTAGCATCTTTAATGTTAACTAATTTTTGGTAAGTGGAATCATCTTCATCTGACCTTTTTTTACGTATGTTACTCCGGCTTTCTCCAATTGTATTCTTATCGCAGAAGTAATTACCTTCCAGCTCATATTCATAGAAAACTGGGCAGGTGTTACAGATACATACTTCTGGTGTGATATCACAATTACTTGGTCCCTTGCTGCAGTAAAGTACTTCTCCACCACATTTGTATGGATAGCTTGGACAAACCTTGCAGTGGCATTTGTTACGATTTTCAGGGGTGTTTTTTATTTTCATTAATTTCTTTTCAGAGTCCTGAACCATATTATTCTCCAATTATAGTTATTCCTGTTTATATTCCTAACATTTAATAATAGATTAAATAACTTATTAAATAAAACGCATAGGGTCAGTATTTATATCGACAATAACAGGTTTATCTGTAGAAAGTGCTTTATCCACAGCTTTCGGAAGTTCATCAGGAGTTTTGACTGTAATTCCAACTCCTCCACATTCCCTTGCATAGGCTGCATAGTCCAGATTCTGAAGTTCTGTCTGCCAAATATCGTATCCTTCCATTTTTTGCTCCTGCATTATCATACCCAACTGTTGATTGTTGAAAATGAAAACTTTAATTGGAAGATTGTTTTTCACTGCAGTTAGAAAATCTGCCATCAACATTGAAAAGCCACCGTCGCCTGTTATACATATAACTTGTCTAT
>PMMY01000126.1:0-6377 GCA_003162655.1 Methanobacterium sp.
TTTCCTCAAATTATTACATATGAAATTATGTGTTAATAATTAAATTGTTATCGAAAATTGTAATGTTGATCATTCCATAATCTAAGACTAATACAATTAATAGTTTTATATATATGGAATAATTAAATGTTATTGTTTGCAAAAAACCATATAAACCATAATTACCTCATATAATCCATTCAACAGAAAGGCGATCTCTTTTAATATTAAATATATTGGTGGAGTTGATTACATGGTGTAAATTTATTCTATGCCATATTATTTGTTTGTTAATTGGAGTATTAGGAGGTCTTGTATTAATAGGGGAAATACAGGAATTAGCATATTAAGATCACACAATTTTACATAAAGTTGCATATTACAAAACTAAATTCATAAAAATAAAATAAAAAAAATTATACAAATCCGGACTATTTTAAGTTCTAGATACTCATTTTAAGAATTTATCATACTTTTATTAGATACACATTAGATCCACATGCCTTACATTTTCCACAGAGACAAAAATCAGCATCACAATCTGCACAGGTCCATTCACCTTCGTAGGTGTGTTTTGGATTGTAAATTAAACTTCCATAATTATGACAGAGGGGACAGTAATCCAAAAATGTTCCACCGGTTTTAAACCAGCCTTTAGAACAGGAATTCCATCCATAAGCAGTTACTGTACAAGTGTTGGATGTATTTTTAGCAGATGTTTTATGAGTAATGATCTTCAAGCCTTGTGTTGCAATGATTGTCTGAAAATTTTTTATAGCTATCTTTTTGGCACCGAAATTTACATAGCTTGGCAAACGATTGTGTGTATTGTAGAACTTCTGTGTTCTAGATAGACCGTTCTTCATCTGTGCCAGTGTTATCGGAGATACAGTGAAAATAGTTGAATACTCGGAATTACCGTTTCCTGTCTGATCAATTACACAATTTGCATTCAGGATAAGTTTATATTTTACTCCTGTTTTTAAAGGAGTTTTAGGCGTGATAGTCAATGATTTCTTGCTGATAGAATTTTTAATGGGTACAAGAGATTTACCATTTTTAAGTTCTATCAGATTTGATCCAGCATTTACTGTTTCACTAAAAGTTACTTTGATTGGTTTACTTTTCAATATTATAGAATTATTCGCAGGGTTTACAGCTGTTATTTCAGGATGGATTTGATTCGCTGTGTCAGCAGTGACATTTGCAGCTGATGAAGTATTGACATTCAAAACAAATGCTAATCCAAATAACAATAGCACTGATAATAACAATTTNNTTTCGCTTAATTATACCGCCTCCGTGTCCGGTTCATCAAAATAACCCCATTCATCATTTAGAACTTTCGACATAAACTAAATGACACACAATCACATATAAATGTTGTGGTTTAAAATTCAAAAAAAACCATGTATTATGGTTCTGTTTTTAAATTAAAGCGGTCTAAAACTCTTTCATATTTGATAATATCAGAAGAGTTATATACAAAGTTATTTTTAGATAAGCGGGCATATTTAAACTCTATTAAAAAAATAACACACCTAATAATCTTATCTTCAACACATACTCTACTTAGGAATTTAGAAAAACTAACTCAAAATGGATAAATTAATAGATTAATGCTTCAAATTAAATGAATTCTTCATAAGAGCTATTAAAGTTTTTAAATTGTAAATCGTTGGATTTATCCAGATATTTAGTAATATTAATTTTGATTTCAACNNTATAACATTTTTCAAGTGTCGATCAATCAATATCAATAAATAATTGGTAAGAAATTTTTATGTAAAATATTTAATATTTGGAATTGACAATCATTACTAATAGTGAATTGTTACGAAATGTTTCTGACTTTTCAAGTCCAATTATCATAATTCTAAATTGAAGGAGGATTTTATGTACAAGATCCTAGGATA
Organism: Methanobacterium sp.; assembly: GCA_003162655.1. Classification (GTDB taxonomy): domain Archaea; phylum Methanobacteriota; class Methanobacteria; order Methanobacteriales; family Methanobacteriaceae; genus Methanobacterium_B. Next base: position 1,896 of record PMMY01000126.1, read on the forward strand.
CAGCAGTGGTGTTTACAGGTTTGATGAGATGGTAGAGTTTGTTGAGGATTCTGGAGGAATAGTCCTGAGTAGAGATGAATTCCATATCAGTCGTGGAGCTTACTTTATTTCCCAAGAGGTACATGTAATAATCGTTATACCAGAAGAAGCATTAGATGATCTTAAAATTTTTGCTAAAGAGTTGAAAGGGGATATCGAAGAGTTAGAAATTGAAGAAGAACAGAGGATTGCAGTAATATCAGTTATACCAATTTATGACATCTTAAGTCATTTGGGATCGTGGGTTAATCTCAAAACCTTGGGAGATATGATTGAATTTCCAAGTACGAACGAGGTTTGCCTGGAATTTGAAGGTTTCTCATGCTCTGAAGAAATGGAAAAAACACTCGATGCCATGTGCAGAATGGAAATTGCAGAAAAGAGAAAATCATCGGTGAATAAGGAGTATCGTGTTAAAAAAGTATAAACCTTCGGAATCTAAAAAAGATGAATGAATGAGTTTTATAATTGATTTAAATATTAAATTATTGTGAGGAGTGAGATAAATGAGCAATAAAAGCCCCCCGATTAAGCGTGTTTATGCCAGTATAGCTGTGGCTTTTGGATGGCTTCTGTTTTTATCATTTTGGCTTTTCTACTATGCATCTAGTTTTGGATTAATCCAAAATATTGGTGTTATACTCGCTTCACTTGTAGTGGTGGGTATTGTAGAAGTTTTGATGTGGGTTCCCTGGGCCATGAAACAGAGTGAATAATATTTGGTAACAATTATATATTTAAACATGAAAATTTTGGATTTGAAACTGTTTTATTAATAAGTTATTAGAATTTAAATTATATGAAAAATAATTTGATATCCATTTAGAAATATAAAAATTATTTAGAAGGTGAGGTTCTATTGGTCAACTACAACTCAATTATTTTAATGGGTTTTGTGGTGGTAATTCTCGGCATTCTCTTAATATTCGTTGGAACTGCATTACAATCATCTTCTGGTTCTTCCAAGACCGAAGTCCATACAAGTGGTGTGATCTTGATAGGTCCCATCCCCATTATATTTGGAAATGATAAGGGACTATTGTTGGTTGGAGTTATATCTGCTATTGTTCTCATGATATTGGCCTACTTCCTATTTTACAGGGGATCAATCTTATAAAACTTCACCTAATAAAACTTATATACCTCCAGATAATATTAAGAACTGTTAAAATTTCTTTTAAGATTTAAATGCATGTGAATAATCATATAATTATGTTCCTGGAGAATCCTAAAATATTAATCAATGAAAAGTGATGCTATGAAAATTTCTATCGTTATACCGGCCCTTAACGAAGAGGGAATAGTGGGAAAAACTGTCCGATCAGTACCGGTGGACAAGTTAAATCAGAATGGATTAGAAACAGAGATTATTGTTGTTGATAATGCGTCCACAGACAACACAGCTAAGGAATCGGAAGAATCTGGTGCACGTGTGGTATTAGCTTCTAAAAGAGGCTATGGAAATGCTTATCTAGCAGGTTTCAAAGAAGCAAAAGGTGATATAATTGTCATGGGAGACGCTGACGGTACATATCCCTTTGAAATTACGTATGAATTTATACAACCAATCATCAAAGGTGATGCAGATTTTGTAATGGGATCCAGACTTAAGGGAGATATCAAGGAAGGAGCTATGCCTGCCCTTCATCGATTTGTGGGAAATCCATTATTAACATGGATACTGAACAAATTATTCGGTGCAGGAATATCTGACGCCCATTGTGGAATGAGGGCTATTAGAAAGGATATATTAGATGATTTACACCTTAAAAGTGGAGGAATGGAATTTGCATCGGAGATGGTAATTGAAGCAGCTCGAAAAAATGTTAAAATAGCAGAAATACCCATAACATACTATCCCCGTGAAGGTGAATCTAAGCTAAGTTCATTAGATGATGGATGGAGACATCTAAGATTTATGATGCTCTACAGACCTACNNATTTTAGGCAGTTTACTTTTAATAATAGGATATCAGATGTTACTTGCTTGGATACACTTCGGTGCATTTGGAGCAGTTTACGGATTCTCCAAAAGCTCGGGTATTGTAAATAAGATCATGAGCTATCATTCGCTTGGAAGAGAACTGAGTGTGGGTCTTATACTACTAGCAGCAGGAGTTATTGGTGGTCTTTTTGTTCTATATAGTTGGAGTGCAGTTGGATATGGGTCTCTTTACCAGATACAATACGCTATGATGGCATTGATACTGTCCATTCTAGGGATCCAGACNNTCTGGATGAAAATAGCCTTTATTTACGATGCAGTCTATCCATGGGTTAAAGGAGGAGCTGAAAAAAGGATTTATGAACTGGCTACAAGACTAGCTCAACGAGGACATGATGTGCACTGGTACTCCCTAGGATGGTGGTGGCCCGAAAAGGGTGAAACTGACATGATAATTGATGGAATTCATCTACATGGAGTATCTAATCCCATAGAACTGTATTCTGATGATAGAAGATCAATCAAAGAAGCTCTTATTTTCAGTTTAAAACTGTTCAATCCATTATTTAAGGAAAATTATGATGTGGTGGACTGCCAGGGATTTCCATTTTTCTCATGTTTTACAGCTAAAGCACATGCAATAACCGGAAAATCTAAACTTGTCATCACTTTACTCGAGGTATGGGGTGATTTTTGGTATGAATATCTTGGTAAACTGGGGATATTTGGTAAACTAGTTGAAAGAACTATGTTAAGTTTGACCGATAATTTAATAACAATATCTTATAAAACAAAGAAGGATTTAAGACGAATAAAGAAATCTGAAAGATCTATTGTAATTCCTCCAGGAATAGATTTTAGTCATATACAGAAGATCAAACCATCTGACGAAGTGTCAGATATAATATTTGTAGGTAGATTAATTAAAGAAAAGAATGTTGATATTTTAATTAAATCCATTTCAATTATAAAAGAAAAAAATCCGAACATAAGTTGTTTGATTATTGGAGAAGGACCAGAAAGATCAAAACTTGAAAAACTTGTAGACGACCTTAAAATTAACGATAATATAAATTTTAAAGGTTTCATGGAAAATCATGATTATATAATTGGATATATGAAATCTTCCAATGTTCTTGTACTTCCTTCTGTAAGGGAAGGCTTTGGAATTGTTGTTATTGAATCCAATGCATGCGGTATACCAGTTGTTGTTATGGATCATGAAATGAACGCTGCGAAGGATCTGGTTCATGAGGGTGTTAATGGTTACAAGGCCAAGCTATCACCAGAGGACATTTCAGATAAAATAATTAAATCCATTGAAAATAAGGATAAAATGAAGACAAGTTGTATCGATAGTTCTAAAGGATACGACTGGAATAAAATTGTTGATGATCTTGAAAAGGTTTATTTGGAAATTATAGATTAAAATACAATCATAGAAATTTTATNNATTAATATTGAATTAAAAATGTGTGAAAATGAATATTATTCAAACTCCGGTAAGGTTCTATCCCTACACAGGTGGTGTGGAAAATTATGTTTATTATATGTCTAAGGAACTTGTTAATCTAGGTCATAAAATCACCGTGATCTGTGCCAATGAACCACCATCCAAAAAGGAAGAGATTGTGGATGGTATTTATATTAAAAGACTTTCTTACATGGCAAAGATTGCTAACACAAATATAACCCCCGGATTTCCACTTGCACTGGCCAAGGAAGACTGTGATATTATTCATACACACATTCCAACACCTTGGAGTGCTGACTGGAGTAATATCATATCCAAATTTAAGAAAAAACCATTAGTCATTACCTATCATAATGATATAATTGGAACAGGATTAGCTAATCATATAGCTCATTTCTATAATTCAACCGCCCTTAAATCTCTATTAAATGCTGCCGATAAAATAATTATAACCCAACCAGATTATATCAAATATTCGCTTTATCTGGATAAATTCGAAGATAAAATCGAAGTCATACCCAATGGAGTTGATGTCGAAAAATTTAAACCCATTAACGTTCCAAAACAAAAAAATACACTGTTTTTCCTCAGCCTTTTAGACCAATTCCACCAATACAAAGGACTCGATTACCTATTAAAATCGTTAAAAATCGTTAAAAATCTAATTCCTGATGTTAAATTGATTGTCGGTGGAAAAGGAACATTGTTAAAATATTATAGTAAAATGGTGGCCGATGCTGATCTTTCCGAAAATGTTGAATTCCATGGTTTTATTCCCAATGAGAAAATTGTGGAGTACTATAACAGTTCTAGTATATTTGTTCTGCCATCAATCTCATCAAAACAGGAAGGTTTTGGTATTGTTGTTTTGGAAGCAATGGCATGTAAAACTCCTGTAATAAGTACCAAAATCGTTGGTGTAGCTGCAGATGTGGAAAAAAGTAATTCAGGGATAATTGTACCACCAAAAGATGTTGAAAAACTTGCAGAGGCAATTATAAATATTTTAGAGGATGAAAATTCA
>PMMY01000126.1:6444-7636 GCA_003162655.1 Methanobacterium sp.
ACTGTCCAATAATATTCATAAAAATATAAAAATAGATGATTATAGGAGAATTATTTAATGTTAAATACGATTAAAAGGTTTCAAGCCAAAGAATGGTTTATATTAACAATTTTAATGTTGTTTATAACGGATCTGGTTATAATATTGGATCTGCCTCTATTAAGAGATATTATACCATTTTTATTCTTTACAATTATTCCAGGATTTCTGATTGTATCCATTTTAAAACAGAATCNNTTTAATAAAAATCCTTTTATCAGTAGGTCTGAGTGTATCTGTACTTCTTTCAGTTGGACTGTTACTCAACAGCTTTTATCCTGTTTTGTTGAAGCCTTTATCTCTTATCCCACTGTTATTATCATTAAACCTCTTAGTGTTAATTTTAACAATTTTTGCTTATCAAAGAAATAAAAATGATTTTAGCAGTTCTCTAATCTTCAATTATAATTTTAAACTGGGTGATAAATTGTTGTCACCATTAATTTTTCCACTTTTATTCCCATTCATGGCTGTTCTTGGTACCTACCTTATGAACACCACCTTAAACAACATTATTATATTAACTATGNNGTTCATCCTGTTACATACCCAGTTGCACTGTTTATGATTGGTCTGGGTTTGATTCTGATGCATGCTCTAACATCGGCTCATATAATTGGTCGAGATGTTCATCAGGAGTTTTATTGTTTCCAATTAACACTTGCAAATTTTCACTGGAATATCTATGATTATTACAACCCTTACAATGCGTGTTTGAGCATCACCATACTTCCAACAATTTATCAGGTTCTTTCAAACATGAACCCTGAATATGTTTTTAAATTGTTATTCGGATTGTTGGGGAGTATTCTACCTTTAATGGTATATACAGTAGCAAAGAAATATNNGTTTCAAAAAAATATTTACACCCTAAATTTGCTTTCTTTGCAGCACTCATCTTTGTGTTTCAGGTTTTTTTCATCGACATTGTAGGTGCTGTAAGACAGGAAGTAGCTATAATCTTCTTTTTCTTGGCTGTAATTGTGATTTTTGACTGTTTTGGAGATAAGAAGTTTGAAAAATCATGGACAAAAAAATTACTTTTCCTAATTTTTGTATCTTCAATGGTTATAACTCACTATACTACATCATATGTGGCTTTAGTTTTACTCATTCCAATTTTACTTTTACCATTTTTAAAGAATTTATACAT
>PMMY01000186.1 GCA_003162655.1 Methanobacterium sp.
TGAACAGAAGTATCGCGACCAATTGGACTCAATAATCGTCCACCAATTTTTAATTGTTCTTTAAGTGGTTCTGGAATTTTTGGTGCGCTTGCAGTGGCGTATATTCGGTCATAAGGGGATTTTTCCTCGTATCCCTTGGTACCGTCTCCTAATATCACTGTCACATTTTCAGAGTAACCTGTACGCTTTAAATTTTGTTCTGCAATATTTTTGAGATTTTCTATTCGTTCAATTGTGTATATATGACCTTCTGAACCAATTATTTCTGCAACTACAGCAGCTTTGTATCCAAATCCAGTGCCTATTTCAAGAACTTTCATACCCTTCTCGAGGGCCAGCATTTCACAGATGATAGCCACCATGTGAGGTGCAGATATTGTTTGACCATTTTCTAAGGGTATTGGCCTGTCAAGATAGGCATAGTTCTTAGTTTCGGGAGTCATGAATTCTTCCCTCGGAACCTTCTTCATTGCATCTTCAACAGGTTTTGTTTTAATATAGTCCCTATCTAAAAGTTTAGAAACCAGATCTTCTCTATTTTTTTTCATTAGAATCAACCATGTTATTTACTTCAATTATTTTAGAAGTTAAATCATAGTCATAACGCTTAAGATCATCCCCGGGTTTTCCATAAACCCTTTTAATTACAAATGCCTTTGCAAACCCCTGTCGCATCTTTCTGTCCTGTGTTTTCATAGCTCTAATCTTGAAAAGTACGTTCCCTAGTTTAATAACATCACCGATAGTGAATTCGAATTCCCTGTCTACTTCAACCTTTCTTGAGAGTATTCTACCACCATAATCGACAGAGATTCCAACACGTGCTGGTGTGTCTATGTAATTTGCCCATATTGTATCTATCTCTGAAATATGAGCTACCATTACTCTTCCGCCCTTTTTATTTTCAATAGATGTTATTTCAGCAGGGCGTCCATCTAAATCTAACACTCCCTCAAACTCCAGAAATTCATCAGGAAACAATTTTACTGAGGTTTTATGGGATGATTCATATTCACTAACCACAACTCGGACTTCAACAGGTTTTCCAACCTCTACAATTTCTCTGAAAACGTTTCCACATTCATTACATTTTAATAATAGTTCCTTGGATATTTTACCCTTGGATTTTAATATTTCGCAGGATTCTGATCCGCAAACAGTACACTTCATTTTTTTGGTTCCTCAAAATTTGAATAATTTATTATCACAGGTTTATTTAGTAAATTTCATTTTAATCTAATCTTATTATTTGTTTTAACTTGCATATTAATTTCATTAAGAAGATCTTGTTCTTTAATAAAGATTTTAATTATAATTTATGACCAATATATCAACCAAAAGTAGTATATTATTATTAAATTGATTTATCTAACTGGATTTGATGTTAAAATCTCCTATTTTATTCTTTTTTTTAAGGTGGTGTTTTACAAGTCCTCCATTTTTCAGTATGTCCAACATGAACTGATTGAAGGGCTTTATTTTAAATTTTTTTGTTGTACTTATGTTTTCTATGATCCCATTTTCAAGGTCAACAGACATCATCTCTCCTTTTACTGCTTCAACATCTGCTGTTATTACGGGGAGTCCCACATTTATTGCGTTTCTATAGAATATCCTTGCAAAGGATTTTGCAATTATTGCTGAAACACCTGCATGTTTCAATGCCACAGGTGCCTGTTCTCTTGATGATCCACATCCAAAGTTCCAGCCTGCAACTATAATATCACCTTTTTGAACTTTTTCTGCAAATTCAGGATCTTCTGCTTCCATTACGTGTGATGAAAGCTCGTCTAGACTGAAGGTTCGAAGATATCTTCCAGCTATTATAACATCTGTGTCAATACTGTCCCTAACTTTCCAAACTTTTCCAACTATCTTTTCCATGTTTTCTTACCTTCACAAAGTTCAGTCTAATAGTTTAGCTCCATAATTTCGAGCACAAGTACTGATAATTTCACCACCAACATCTTTCAATGAATCATTTGCAGCACCCAATATATCTCGTTCATTTGTATCTGTAACTGCGTAAACAGTTGGACCGAAACTACTCATCCCCACACCAGCAGCACCTGCAATCCTTAAATTTTTCATTATTTCATTTATATACGGATTTTGAAGCTTATTTTCGATTTTCTTGAATCCAATATTTTGTATATTATTTACAGCTGTTCCAAAAGAGTCTAAATCTGATTCTACAACTGCAGGCATAAGTTTCATTAACAGGAGATGGGATAATTTTTCAACCTCATCTAAGGGTACAGGACAGTAATTTTGAAATGCATCGACTTCTTTAGCTCCTGAAACACCCCTTTCAACATTGGGTATTGCGAGAATTATCTTCCAATCCAGAGGAAAATCATACCTTGCTATAATTGGTGGTGGTGTAGCAGGCGATGCAGATGAAGGGAGGAAGCTAGGTTTTTCCACTCTTTTATGACCCCCATCAATGATAAAACCACCGTTTTCGAATGATTCAACACCTATTCCCGATGTCCCGCCTCTTCCAACTATTTTAGCCATATCCAATGCATTTAAATCATGGTTATTCATCCTAGAGATGAGTTTTGCCACTGCAAGAGATAGTTGAGTGCCTGATCCCAATCCTGAATGTGGAGGATACGTTGAATGCACTGTAAATTTGAAGCCAGCGCCAATTTTCAGAGCATCAATCACCTTAAGAGTGGAGTTTTTTATTTTAACAGTGTAATCATCAACAAGCCCCTCTATAAATTGACAGGATTTTGAAAATACCACTTCTACCCCGTTATCAGCTGGTTCTGCTTGAATTTTGAGGCCAGGTTTCTGTAATGTTATCCCAACTCCACCATCAATTCTACCGTAGATACCGTTAAGATCTATCAGAGTCAGATGGAGGCGGGATGGTGTTTCGATTATCAATTAATACTACCAAAGAATTTATAATTCAAAATTTTATTATTTAGAGATTTCACTGAGTGGTTTAGAAAATTTCTTCTCAATTTCTCCCCTGTAAATCGCATTCATTGAACAGAACGGTATTATTCTTCCGTCAGGTACAGCATAATGTATAACACATCTTCTAACCCTGTCCTGGTCGAAGTTGAACGGGTCCATGAAGTGCATACATGATACAAGCAGTGTCTTATGATGGAAATCTCCTAGGGATTTGTATGACCTGTCCCTAAAGACAGCAGTAAGAATACTCCTTAAATCAACAGAATCTGGTGATTTTGACATGTCAACAGTTTTTGGAAGTTCAAGAGTTGCTCTGGCAACTATCTTGGCCTTTGCAACCAAACCTCCTGCTTCCATATCTTCTGTGCTGTTGGTTAAAAGGTTGAAAAATCTGTCTACATCAATAAAACGTGTAATAGGAATCATTCCACTATCATCAATAAAAATATAAGTTGCAGATCCACAGTGTGGGTGACAGGTGAACGTTACCTGCGCATCCTTACCATCAATGGCTTCTATAAACTCAGAAACTGGTGTAACACAACTGGCTGGATAAAAATCTTCAACCTTAATCTGTCCATCTGTTTGATCTTCCACCATCATCTCAAAATCAGGAATTGTAACACGCTGAGATTCAACTTCGTCTGCAGGTGTTCTACCTGCAAAGGAAACTGGCTGAAAATTAACACCTCTGATAATATCAATATTTTGAGCTGCAAAACGAAGTATGTCTCCTATTTGGCTGTCATTAACTCCCTTTATAACTGTTGGAACCAAAACTATTTGTAGATTAACTTTACGACAGTTCTCAATTGCCGCCAACTTCACGGAAAGCAAGTTTCTGTTCCTTATTTTAAGGTAGGGCTCTTCTGTTACCCCATCAAACTGAAGGTAAACAGTATTTAATCCGGCATCCTTAAGTTCTTGAGCAAGGGATGGAAGTCTCGCGAGTCTTAAACCATTTGTGGCTATTTGTGTGTGTCTAAATCCTTCCTCCTTGGCAAGCTTAACCAGTTCAACAATGTCCTTACGAACTGTAGGCTCTCCACCAGCGAACTGGATTGCAGGAGTTGGTACTGGTCTATTGTTCCTTAAATTTTGGAGCATTGTCCTGATTTCTTCATAAGTTGGTTCGTATAAAGTTTTTGAAACAGCTGCGTTAGCAAAGCAAACAGGACACTTCATGTTGCATCTATTGGTAACATCAATAAGTCCTAGAACTGTATGACTCTCGTGCTCTTCGCATAACCCACAATTCTGAGGACATTCAGAATCAGCAATTGTCTGAGGATTATCAATACCTCTACCAACTTTTCCATAATCTTTTGCTTTCATATAAACTTCTGAACTGCTCCAGTAAGTATTATTAAATTCTCCGTGCTCTTTGCACGTTTTCTTTATCATTATTTTGTCTTTGTCCTCATATACTTCAGCATCTAACACTGCAAGACACTCGGGACACAGACTCTTAGTATTCTTTATAATCATTATCTCACCCATAACGTTATTTAGTAGATAACATAATTGTTATCTTGTTTTAAATTGGAGGTAAAGTATGGACTCTAGTGTAGTCAGTGTAATAAATTTATCAGCATATGCTATATACTTTATGTTACCAGCCTACCTTGCCAACGTGACAGCTTTAGCATTTGGTGGAGGAAAACCGCTGGATTTTAATCATAACCTTAATGATGGTCGCAGAATATTGGGAAACGGAGTAACTTGGAGAGGAACCATTATTGGAACAACGATTGGTACAACGATTGGACTTGTTCAGGGATTAATTACAGGTAATATTATAGAGGGATTTTTATTAGGACTCACACTTGGTGGAGGGGCTTTAATAGGCGATGCTTGTGGAAGCTTTATTAAAAGGCGATTAAATGTCGAAAGTGGAAGACCCGCCCCGATTTTAGACCAGTTAGATTTTGTTGTAGGTGCACTCGTATTTGCATCCTTGATTGTTGTTATACCTATTGAAATGATTATGTTTATACTCGTGATAAGTGTATTCCTACACCTTGGAGCTAACATCATTGCTTACCTTTTAGGCCTTAAAAAAGTATGGTACTGATTTATTAATAATTTGAAGACCATAAGATCTTAATAATTTGTGATTGAATAAGCTTCTTGATATCTGAAAAATCTAAAAAGTTTTTATATGAAAAATGAAGAAATCAATGATCGTATTGTTATTCTTTTTAAAATTCTTTAATTTCCCTTTTTTTATCAGTAATTCTTTAAACTAGTTTTTCTTATAACAGAACTGGTATAATTATAGTTTATGAGAATGGGAATTATTTCTTAAATATTGTTCCATTAGAATTGTTGTTCCAACTGCAGGGGCAACTACACAGTCCTCTTTTTTAAGTATTTTATCCATTCCAGTATATTCTAGACCTGCTAATTCGCATGCCTTTGCACCTAATACATCCATGCCCAGACCTGTTGTAACTACTTTTGAGATATTATTTCGTTTTGAAACTTCTAGAAGTGCTTCAGAAATTCTTTTTACTTGTTCTGAATATATGTAATCAGCTATGGCTTTAATTTCATCAGGTTTTAACACATCCATGTCTCCACATATCACCCTTGAAATTCTTCTCATACAATCTTCAATTGATTTTCCAGAACCGTCCATGGTGTCGCAGGTGTATTCTTCCTTACTAATATTACCAAGTATTATTTGGATGTCTGCTGTTACTGCGAATAGTTCTGAAGCTATTCTCACCATTGTTCCATCCAGTGGTACTTTTTCAACGAGTGCAGCCACATTGGTTCTTAAAGTTCCACTGTAAATCAATTCTCCAGTTTTCAACCGTTCTAGGTCTGATCTTCCCTTTGCACATTCTTTACCATTTTTTATGGGAATTATATCAGTTGTAGTACTTCCTGTGTCTATTAATATACAATTAGAATGTATTTTAGAGGCAATAGGTACTGTTGCAATCCAATTAGCCGCTGCAACATTCATAGGTTCTTCAAATACCCTTGATATCTCCATTATTCCATCAAGTCCAACAAATGCTACTGGAACGCTGAATGAATCAAACGACTTCTTTGCAATATCCAGTACTCCCTCTTTTTTCGTCTTATAAGAATCGACAAGTTCAGCTGTCATTGAAATTCCTACCGCATCTAACTCGTCTACACTGGATCCAAGGAGATCCTTTAGAGCTTCCTTCAACTCATTCTTCTTAATCCACATGGGCAGGTAAACGAAGTCAGTTTCTACCAGGATTATATTGCCGGATTCATCAAAATCAACCAGTGCCACATCTGTGTTGGCCCCTCCAATATCAAAACCTGCGATTTTCATTTTAAAACACTGATCCCGAGGGTGTTGCCCTCTTTACAAAAGTTAACTTCTCCATTTAAAATTACTTCAGACGGTAGCTCTCCGTGAACAGAATTTAGTATGGCCTCTCCCAAATTGAAGTTAACTATACCCCTAAGTGCAACATAGGGAGTTGTTAACCTCGAGTTAATCTCCACTATGTGGACTTTATCCTCCGCTTTATCTAGTATCATGTCAACACCAATATAACCTTTAAGACCATCAATGGATTCAACTGCATTTTTTGCGGTTTCCATAGCAATTTCCGAGAGTTTATGTTTTATTGGAACCTTTCCTCCACTGTATTTGATCTCACCAGAATTTAAGCGTACATCTTGAAAATTTAAACTCAAAGGAACAGCTAAATCACCGTTACTTAGCAGACTGACACTTACATTAATTCCTGGAATGTATTCTTGGATTATGAAGTATGGAAGATTAGTAAGCATCTTTAATTGATCTTGAGCTATCATAAATTCATTGAATGAATTAACTACCGTTACACCTGAACATGAAACACCATCAGCAGGCTTTACAACTTTAGATGAACTATTTTTAACGAGATTATGGTAATAAACTTCGTATTCATTAATTTTTCTATCTGAATCAATGAAGTAAACTTGTTCAGTTTTGATTATTGGAAATTTATCTTTTAAAATATTGTACGTATCAAATTTATTTGTTGTTAATTTAACTGCATTTGAACTGGAACCTAAAATTTCTACGCCCTTTTCTTCGATTATCATTGTTAGATCATAGAGTATGTTGTTTTCTTCAGGTGCAATTGGCAGACATGCATCATAATTTTGGATATTCTTTTGAAGCCATTTTTCTATATCGTCATCTAAAACCACTGGAATAGATTCAAAGTTTTCAATTTCAGAAACATCTGAAATCAGGTGATGTGTGTTCAAATTTTTAAGATCATCTAAAAGTCCGTAAAGCATTGCATGACCCTCTGCTGTAATAGATGGATCATCTAATCCCGTTGCAGTTGCAAACTCAAAAATAAGCAGTTTCATTGACATTCTCCAAATAATTAACAATATATTTCGATAAAATTCCCATAATTTCCTTGTTTTTCATTAGAATATAAAGCAGATAAACCTTTTCCTAACCATCAGTTAGTGAATAATTTTTCTAATTTTAATGATTTTAACTTTATTCCATCCTAAATTTGTTCACTATGATATTCTTGTCTTTAAGGTTCAGATCTGGATGTGGAAATTTGATTTCACTGTCCTTGAATACCATATTAATTGTTGTACCTGGATTCATTTCTTCATATTCGAATACTGTTATTTCATCTTGAATTCTTAATAACTCCTTTCCAATATGGTTCTTTATTTGATCAGATCCTTTAATATCAAATTTATCCGAATTATACGCCTTCAATACACTATTTAAAATCTTTTCTGAAGCTTTTCCGTCCCCATAGGGATTATTTGCATTACTCATTTTTTTGTAGAGAGTGTGGTTACTTGATATTTTGTGATAGGTTTCGATTATTCGTTCTTTATCTGCCCCCACTAAAATGTTCCCTCCTGCTGTTACTGTCTCAGGCCTCTCTGTATTGTATCTTAAAGTTATACATGGTACATTAAGTGTTATAGCTTCCTCTTGTAATCCTCCCGAATCTGTCATTACAAATTTTGATTTTGATAATAACAGAAGGAAGTCCAAGTATCCTATTGGTTTAATGAGTTTAATGTGAGGTGCGCTTTCGAGTAAATCGTAAAATCCAAATTTTTTTAAGGCCCTAAATGTTCTTGGATGAACAGGAAAGATCATCGTGATATCATTAAGTTCCAAGAGTGCTTCTATTATATTTCTGAGCCTTTCTGGGTCATTAACATTCTCTGCTCTGTGAATTGTCAGGATTAAAATTTCACCTGAAACATCAAGTTCCGATAAAATATTGGAATCAGCTTCAGCAATTTTAAGATGTCTTATACATGCATCAACAACTGTGTTACCTGTTATGAAAATTTCATGTGGGTTTATATTTTCAAATAGGAGGTTTACAGCAGATTCTTCTGTAGGAACGAAGAAAATATTTGAACAAATATCTGCTATCTGTCTGTTTATCTCTTCAGGCATGGTTTTATCATATGATCTTAAACCTGCCTCTACATGCCCAACTGCCATATGGAGCTTGGATCCAGCGAGAGCACCAGCAAGTACTGCATTGGTATCGCCCTGTAACATGATGAAATCTGGTTGTTCAGCTATTAAAACATCTTCTATACTTTTTAGCATAATAGCAGTTTGTTTTCCATGGGAATTAGAACCAACACCAATGTTGTATTCGGGTTTTTTAAGTTTCAGATCTAAGAAGAACTGTTGTGACATTTCATGGTCATAATGCTGTCCTGTATGGATTAAAATATTATCAATTCCCATTTTTTCCATTTGATCCAAAACAGGGGCCATTTTTATTATTTCGGGTCTAGTACCAAGTATAGTTGCAAATTTCATGATATATTCCATTATTAATTTTATAGAGTTATAAGAATAAAATGAGTTTAAGTTGATAAATAGTTATTTCACTGATCTGTTGATCTTTTTCTCTGGGCTCTGTATTCATCAACAAGTTTAAGAAGCTTTTTTTTGTCCTCTTTTTTCTTCTGGTTATTTACTTCTTTTATCCATCTTTTAATTTCCCTTTTTAAAGCTTTGGAATTCACTATATAAAACTCGCTCATTGAAGTCATTTCCACGCTGCTGGCTGGGATAAGGGGGATCATATTCTTTTCAAATATGTTTTCAGCCGGATCTGAAATTTTATCCATAGTAATAACAGTTTTAACACCCAGATTAATTATCATTGATGCAGTTTGTGATCCTCCACCTTCAGAGTTTTTAAGTAGGACTACATCATCCCTTTTTATTTTCCATCGATCACAAGCTTCTCTTATACCCTCTTTAGTGAAAGATTCGATGATCTTTACGGGCACTGCATTTTCAGAGAGTTCCAAAGCTTTAATATCTTTTTTTGATCTAAATTTTTGTTCCAGTTCGGATCTTCTGGCTTTTTCATCGATATACTTTTCTTGAAGGCGTTTTATTATAGCTAGTTTAGATGCTAGCTCCTTCTTCTGAAGGATTTTCCTGGTGTAACTGTAATGGAGTTTATCTACCTTGGACTGGAGTTTGGAGATTTCAGCCCTGTAAACAACAATATGTTCTTCAAGAAGATTGTTTTTATGCTTTAAGTTATCAATATAATTTTGTTGTAAATTTAATTTATGTTTCAACTTTGATATGATTATTTCATTAGAATTCGGTTTATCATCAGCTTCTTTTATCTCATTTGAACCTGTAATAATGGTTTCATTTACTTGTTCTTCTATTTCTTGAGATTGTATTTCAAGTTCTGATTCGTGTGTGGTGTTGAGATTTTTATCAGATTCAGTTGAAATAGAATCTGCTTTAATAATGTCATTTATCTGTTCTATGGCATTACTAATAGATGTACCATTTATAACCATTGCTTTAATAGCGTCAACTGCACTTTCAGTTAATTTTGCCTTTTCAGCACGTTTCTCTATCTGTCGAAATTTGTTAATATGATCTCGATATGTTTTAACAGCAGCTGCTAGTGCATCACGCTCGTGTGCATTTTGAGGAAGAACAAATGAGGTTTTATCTTTATTATTATTCTGTAAATATGAATCCACTATATCTATCTTGGATTCAACAGACATATTTCGGTAAGGAGACCATATTTTAGAATTTAAAGATGATGCAAGTTTTCTAACAGTTTTTGGTGTGGGACATACATCTGTAGCCAACAAAACTGTTCTGCCATAATCAATTATGTGGCTTATTATTTCAGATTTCCTGATCTTTTTAAAACTCTTCAATGAAATCAGGTTTCCTTTAAGGTCTAGGATGGCTATTCCTACTGTCAGTCCCGGATCAAATCCGACTATAATTCCCCTGTGGGACTTGTGGGTTCTTTCTGGTTTTAAAAATAAATCTGAACCTTTCATACCTTCTGTACTAATATTTCTATAAACCAGGTGATTTCCTCCATCAGTTATATATGCTGATTATGTGGTAATATATGGTCCACATAATATTTATGGTTTGCAAGGGATTTTTAAGGGACTCTTAAAACCTTAATCATCTCTTCCTCTGCAGCTGCAATTGTTCTCCTCTTGATATATTCTTCTTTAATTGTTTTGAAGAAGTTATTTTTTGCATATTTATCAAGGGTGAATTCAATATCCTTGTAATTAATATCCATGAGAATAAGCCCATCAGGAGGTACTGGGGTTATTGATGCAGGAATATCCGGATTCAAAAGGAGGGATAATTCTTTCTCTTCCATTTTTCCGTTTCCCACCATGGTTATCACCTGTACCATCTTCCTAACCATGTTCCAAAGGAAACTTTCACCTACCACATCAATTACGGTTACCATCCTGTTCTGGGAAATCTTCAACTCCTTAACGTTTCTGTTAGGGGCTCTTTCAGATCTTTTTGTGAAATTTTGGAAGTTATGTTTGCCTTCTAATAATTTAGATGCACTCTGCATCTTCTTTAAATCTAGAACTTCTTCTACGTAGGGATCCTTGAAAAGTACATACTTATAATGCCTATATTCTGCAAATCGTGGCTTAAACCCATCTGGAACTTCTGTTTTACCAATTATCTGAATAGTGGGGGGTAAATGATAATTTATTTGATTAATAGTCGCTTCAGAATCTGTTTTAAGTGATATAACATTTCCAAGTGCATGAACTCCTCTGTCTGTTCGGCCTGCTATAGAATACCTTGATTTATCAGGATCCTCCATTACACCGGCCCTTTTAAAAGCTTTGAAGAGTTCATCCTCAACAGTGGGGAGTTGTGGCTGTCTCTGAAATCCATAGAAATGTGTACCTATGTAAGCCACTTTAAAAGCTGTTTTAACCATTTGTATACCTCTAACCGAATTAAATTTGTTTCGTTGATCTGATAAAATAATTCATATATTTCGAACTTATTAATCAATATATNNTGATCATAACAGTCTGAATTATTTTCCAATTGAAAAATTACTGAAAAAATTAAGACTTTAAATCATTTAAGGTGATGTGATGGCTGATAAACGGATTGTATCTGATAGGAAATGGGGATATGTCAGCGTACTTGCTGCCACAGTCCTTTTTGGTATCTGGAATACCTTCAGCAAAATTTTACTCCAGGACCTTGATCCTCTAGCACTTTCTGCACTCGTATATTGCATAGCTGGCGTATTCCTTTTTGCTGTACGTTTCTCAGGTTTTAACAATGAATTAATGGGAATGTTAGATTCCAACTCCGAAGCAGAAACGTATATGTCTCGTAAGGATTATGTTATACTAATAACAACAGCGTTTGCAGGTTCTGTTATTGCCCCGGTCATATATCTGAATGGATTAAATCAGATCACAGCTGTAAATGCATCACTTTTAATGAATGCTGAAGTACTTTTTATAATAGTCATTGGGATTTTCATTCTCAAAGAAAGCTTTCAAAAAAAAGAAGGGATAGGTATACTTCTTCTACTGATTGGAACTATCTTTCTTGCTACCAACGGGAATCTCCAATACTTTTCAGTTTCAGAGAACTTTGGAACACTGCTTGTGATTATAGCAGCATTTTTCTGGAGTATAGATACAACCCTCAGTAAATTTTTGAGTAATAAAAGGGATTTACTTGGTGTGAGTGCTTTAAAGTGTTCAATAGGAGGTATAGTACTCCTATTATTGTCATTGATCCTTGGTTTGAATCTTAAAATTCCACTTAATCATCTGCCCTACCTGTTGTTTATAGGATTAGTGAGTATTGGATTCTCATTTGTAATGATCTACTACGCAATAAGAAAGATTGGTTCAACTCGAACAGGTTCGATATTTCCTTTCTCATCACTATTCGGTGCTGTGTTCGCTTTTTTAATTCTTAGTGAGCCATTTACCATTTTACAATTATTATATGGTCTTTTAATGCTCCTAGGAGTATTCATTATCTACAAATATCAAAGAATTAATTAAGAATTTTACAGTTAAAGTATTAAAGTTGTAAGAGTCCAACTCAATATTATGAAAGGTTTCGAGGTGGATCTTTAAAATGTTAATAATACCTGCTGTGGATATTAAAAATGGTAAATGTGTACAGTTAGTACAAGGAATACCTGGAACAGAACAGATAGTAATTGAAAACCCTGAACTAGTTGCTGAAGAATGGGAAAATAAAGGAGCAGAACTTTTACACGTTATAAATCTTGATGGGGCATTTGGTAACAGCTCTAAAAATTTAGAAGTGGTGAAAAAAATTCTTAAAACTGTTTCAATTCCAGTGCAGTTGGGTGGAGGGATAAGAACCCTGAAGGATGCTGCAAATCTGTTAGATATTGGTATTGAAAAGGTCATATTAGGTACTATGGCAGTTGAAACTCCTGAGAAGGTTGAAGAACTTTCAAACGAATATGGGAGTAACAGAACCATAGTAGCCCTGGACAGCAAGGATAAGAAGGTTGTAGTTAAAGGATGGACTGAGAAAACTGGAAAAAATGCACCCGAACTCGGTGTCACCCTTCAAAGAAAAGGTGCAGGAGGGATACTTTTTACAAATGTGGATGTTGAAGGCCTCATGAAAGGATTCAATATAAATCCTCTTTTAGAACTTCTAAAAGCTGTCGATATTCCCGTTATTTACTCCGGTGGAGTTACATCTTTGGGTGACATTGAAAAATTGAGTTTAACAAAGACTTACGGTGTTGTGATTGGTTCAGCACTTTACAAAGGTAAAATAAACTTTGAAGACGCCCTTAAATACCAGTAAAAATAAATTCTTTTTTTAATACTTAGAATCCTAATAATTTTAGCAATTAAATTTGTTATATCCTATTTATACTAGGGATTATAGATTTTAGGGTCTATTTAAATTTTTACTATTAATCATGCAGGATTATTGATTTTAAATAGAATGTCTGAAGTTTCTTAATACAATATCCTTTTCTGTTCTGCAAACAAATTTTCTCATTTTAAGTACCTGGTCTGGGTTGGTTGATATGGTTTTTATTCCATAACCAATGAGCTTCTCAACTATTTTTGGGCCATATGCTGCATGGCCACAAATGCAACTTTCAATTCCCTTTAAATTGCATTGATCTGTAACCATCTTTACGAGCCTTAAAACTGCAGGGTGCATAAGATTGGAATGTTTAGCAACCCTTACTCCCCTTCTATCCACAGCTAGTTAGCACATGGTAAGGTCGCTCATACCTATACTTACAAAATCAATTCCCTCATCTATGAATTCATTTAATGTGAGGACCGCTGATGGTGTTTCAATTGAAGCACCCACTTCAAGATCCCTGTGCTTTTTTCCCATATCTTATTCAGATATGAAAAAGAGAAGGGCAAAGATAATTGAATTGAACCTCAAATCCTCTTAAAACTATATAATTGTTTCAGGTTGTGGTCCTGAACATTATATGTGGGCCAAACTCAAATCTGAACTCAAATCAAACAGCAAATCTTTCTAACAATCTAATAAACTTCATAAAAATACCTGAAAATGGGCCTAACTTACTACCGATTTTGTACAACATCCTCAAATCTTCTAATTTTAAACCTCCAATAGCGGTGAGAATTCCTAAATATAGGAATGGAGATATAATTAATGCCAGTATTAAATAAGCTCTTGTCTGAGGAAACGGAAGAAAAACCAACCCCATTAATATTGATGCTATGATGATTTTTCCAAATTCTCCAATTGGTAAACTAACCCTTGCAAGATTAAGAGTTTTCCACATCAACACCGACATGAGAAAAAGAGATGCAACTGTTGTGGCTATTGCTGCACCATTAATGCCTATNNGATACAGATCCCGGTATATATGCTTTTCCAAACAGTAGAGTAATTATCGGGGTTGCGAAAACAATCGTTCCAACACATAGTGGAATTACAACAAATGAAACATAACGGTATGACTGTAAAACATATGTCTTAAGAAGATCATGGTTTTTAAGGCTCATTGCCTCAGCAGTGGCCGGAAGTACAGATGTTGCAACAGCCATTGATATGATCAGAGGAAACCTTGCTACAGTGCTCGATACATTGAAGTAACCTGCAAAGTTACTGGGCATATACACACCAATTACTAAGGTTCCCATATCGTAGAGTGCGAGTTCAGCTAGACCCGTAATAACTACAGGCACTGAAAAGAAGATTAACATCTTCCCTATTTTCATCTCATCAGAAAAAGTTAACTTCTGACGGGATCTGGAAAGCAGTTTTCTTGGACGAGAAAGTTTACCACGCACATCTCTTTGGAAGAGATAAACAGCAGACACCATTGCTGCCATGAATCCTACTGCTGTACCTATTACAGCACCTGCAACATAGTAACCTCCAACTACAAGACCTACAGCAATTGTGACCATGAAAAAAAGTTCAAATGCCCTTGTTATCAGGATATTCTTCATCTGATAAAATCCTTGAAAAGTTCCTCTTAATGCACCTACAATTACGCTGAATGGTGTTATGAGAGCAATTAATTGGAAAGGAATTATCGCCTCAGGTTTATGGAAAAGCCCCAGTGCTATTGGTTTTGCCAAAATGAAGATAACTACACTGAAAATGAGACCCAGAGCTATCATCATCCTTGTAGATATATCTACAACAGCTTTAACCATTTCAATGTCATCTTTGGCGTAGTACTCTGAAACATGCTTAGCTATGGCTGGTGGAAGACCGGCACCAGCTATCATTATTAAGAAATTTTGAAGAGGCCATGTAAGACTGAGAATACCATATCCCGAAGGTCCTAACAAATTGGCCATGGTTACTTTGTATATGTAACCCCCAATACGAAATAAGAAGGCCCCAATAAGTATTATGATACTGCCCTTTGCTATTTTTGAACTCATAACATTACCAATATTAATTTAAATATAGATCATTCCCAATATTCTAATTAAGACAATATTAGTTAATTATATTCTATTAAGACGCTTGTTTAGATATACGAATAATTATAGGTCAATAGAATTTTAAGATGGAAATTCAGATTTTATAGATGAACGATTTGGATACTCTAATATCTTTTATACGAGATAATTTTTATTGTTTGATGAGGTATAAATACATGGAACAATGATAAAAAANNAGGGGTGCAAACATTAAAATCGTAATGGCAACAGGTACATTTGATATAATACATCCAGGACATGGATATTATCTTGAAGAATCAAAAAAAATTGGTGGAGATGATGCTAGGCTGGTGGTTGTAGTTGCAAGAGATTCAACAGTAAGATCAAGGAAAAGAGTACCGGTAGTTGATGAAAAACAGAGACTTGAAGTAGTTAAAATGTTGAAACCAGTTGATGAAGCTTGCCTTGGAAGTGAAGTCGACATGTTTAAGGTTGTAGAGAAAATAAAACCAGATATAATAACCATAGGTTCTGATCAAAATTATAATATAGTAGATCTCAAAAAAGAACTTTTAAAACGAAATATCCAGGTAGAAATTGTAAAAATCAGGGGTTATATGACATTTCCGCTTGATAGTACATGTAAGATTATAAAAAGGATAAAAGGTATGGAGTTTGACGAGAATATCTTTAAAGATTGTTAATATTTTATTCAATTATAATTATTTTTTATAATTTAAATTTAGATCTGATATTTATTATTATTTAATTTATTTTATAAAGAATTTCAAAAAAAAAGAAAAAAAGGAATTAAAAAGGCAATTCTGAGTAGATGCCTTTTAAAGTCCATGAGGTAGTATCCCAATTATTTATTACTCCAAATGTGTTTCTGGAGCTTATTGCATCTGCAGTGTACCAATTACCGTTCACGTAGAGCTGAGCCCATACATGTCCGTATAATGTACCGCTATTGAATTTACAAACTCCACTCACGTACCTCGCAGGGATTCCAGCTGCCCTTGACAGAGCCACCAAAAGATGGGTTGTGTCACAGCAGTTAGCTGTCTTGGCTTTCAATGTACCCAGCGCACCGCTCTTAGTATTGTAGTAGAAGGAATAACCAATGTTATCCCTAACCCAATTGAACAGATTGGNNTTTTATCGTTGGATCAGCAGACTGACAATTATTTGATGGCTGCAAATATATCTGCAGCGCTGCTGGTATAGGTGTAGTAGGGTTATTTGAAGTTTTTTGCCATGATTTCATCGCTGCATAACTTGGCAGGACATTTTTGGTGCCATAGTAATTCATTATTCTTGAATACATGTACACAATTGATTCGTACTGAATTTTCCCTAGAGTACTTGAAGAGTAGTTGGGAGCATTTCCACCCGCATTTATGAAGGATAATATTCTCCCAGCCATTACAAGATACTCTGTTTTGTATATGTTCCCATTTTTCAGGTTTTGTGTTGGATTCATCGGAGATCCGACACTTTTCAGTGTTACGGATGATTTTGATCCACTTTTAACCTTTAATAATCCTGCAGTTACGAGTTTCAAGAATTGCGGCATTGTAACCTGTCTTGTACCCACTTTCACATAATCCGGTAGTTTTTGATTAGATTCTATGTATGCTTTTACCCTTGAAGCTGCAATTTTTATATCGTTCAAAGTATAAGTTACTGTGATACTTTGGACTGAAGTTTGAGCCCCTGGAACTTTATTATTATTAACATCTCCTGCTGCCTCTGTTACGCTCTGAATATTTTCTGAACTTTTGCTGCTGTTATTCAAGTTATTACTGTTATTATCTGTTTTTACTGTAGTAGTGGTTGTTTGCTGGTTTTCATCTGTATTATTAACTGCTTGAACTTCATTAAAAGTTCTTACAGTTGTGTTCTGAATATTCGTTGCATTATCGACGCCTTGTTGGACGTCTCCTGTACTTTCGCTGACAATATTGGTGTTTGCGATTATATCTGAGTTTTGCTGGTTTGGTGTGGTGGCATATATATTATTCGTACTAAGCAATGCCATGCAAAAT